>JACMMA010000049.1 GCA_014379275.1 Armatimonadota bacterium
GCGGCAGGGGCGGGCGACGACATGCTCTCGTGTGTGCTGCTCGCCCGTACGACGCAACCCGTGCTGCTCTGTCCCGCGATGAACACGGATATGTGGAGTCATCCCGCAACCCGGCGCAACCGGAAGATCCTGGAAGGATATGGATACACATTTCTTGAACCGGGGGTCGGACGCCTTGCGGAGGGCGTTGTCGGCCCCGGACGTTTGCCGGAGCCCGCCGATATCGTGACCGCGATTCGGGAGACGCTGGCACTACGTAGCGATTTAGCCGGGCTTCGTGTTCTCGTCACCGCGGGACCGACCCGCGAACCCGTAGACCCGGTACGCTTTTTGTCGAACCGTTCGTCGGGAAAAATGGGTTACGCCGTCGCCGCCGTCGCCGCCGAGCGGGGCGCGGAAGTAACCCTGATTTCGGGTCCGGTCGCGCTGCCCCCCCCCCCCGGCGTCGAAGTCGTACGTGTCGAAACAGCGGAACAAATGGCGGACGCAGTTTTATCCCGGTCAGGCAACTGTGACGTCGTCGTCCAGGCGGCCGCTGTTGCTGATTTTCGCCCGGTGCAGGTCGCGGATCAGAAACTGAAAAAACGAAACGGCGTGTCGGCGATCGAACTCAAGGAAACCATGGATATAGCCGCCGTGGTGGGTAAGCAGAAGCGCCCTGGGCAGACTCTCGTTGGATTCGCGGCAGAAACGAACGAATTACTGGCGAATGCACAGGCGAAAATCGTTTCCAAGAATCTCGATCTCATCGTCGCAAACGACATTACCGAACCCGGCGCTGGCTTTGATACCGACACCAACCGCGTCACGTTCCTCCGACCCGGCGCCGAATCGGAAAGTCGGCCACTCCTTTCCAAAACCGAAGTCGCTCATGAACTCTGGAATCGCGTCCTAATGCTCCGTCATGCTACAATAGTGGCACTATGAATCAAGTACCCGTCAATGAATCGCGCCTCCTGGAGACCTTTTTAACCCTTCTCCGCTTCAATACGCCGTCAAGGGACGAAAAACTCGCCAGCGAGTATTGCGCGGATTATCTGCGCAACCTCGGCTTTGCTGTCGAGTGGGACGACGCGGGCGAAAAAGTCGGCGGCAATATCGGCAATCTTTTCGCCATCAAATCCGGTACGGACGCGAAAGCCCCCGCGATCTTCTTCTCGTCACACCTCGACACCGTGGAAGCGACACCCGGTCTGGAAATCTCCCTCGCGGACGGCGTCGTGCGTTCCACGTCCGACACGATTTTAGGCGCGGACGACAAATCGGGTGTCGCGCCGATTCTCGAAGCAATGACGCTTTTGAACGAATCCGGCGAACCGCACGGCGATATTCAGATTATCCTGACCATCTGCGAAGAGATCGGGCTGGTCGGTGCGAAGCACGTGGACCCGTCGCGCATCAAGGCGCGATACGGTTTCGTCTTGGATTCGGGACCGCCGATCGGCGGCGTTACGTTCACCGCGCCATCCCAGAACAGCTTGCGGGTTCGCATCGAGGGAAAACCCAGTCACGCCGGGGCAGCACCGGAAGAAGGCGTCAGCGCGATTCACGCCGCCGCGAACGCCGTTCATGCTATAACCCAAGGCCGCATTGACTCCGAAACCACCGCGAATATCGGCACGATACAGGGAGGGACGGCGCGAAATATCGTTCCGGCGGAAGTATTCATCGTCGGTGAGGCGCGTTCCCGAGATAACGCCAAACTCGCCGCGCAAACAGCGCATATGGTGGAAACATTCGAGCGTGAGGCGACCGCGATTGGCGCGAAAGCGTTCGTCGAGGTCATCGAGGAGTACCGAACCTACCGTCTCGCGGAAACCGACGGTCCCATTCAAATCGCGAAGCACGCGGCGGAAGTATGCGGGTTCCCATTCACGCTGAAGGAGTCGGGGGGCGGCTCGGACGCGAACATCTTCAACGGGTTCGGTATTCCCACCACCGTGCTCGCCTGTGGCATGCAGGCGATCCATACCCACAACGAGTTTTGCCATGTGTCCGATCTCGTGAAAGATGCTGCCTGGGTCGTGGAAATCGTCCGTGCTGCGAGAAGGTACGGACTCTAAAGATTTCCGCCGGGAAATATTCGTATGTTACAGACTGTTCGAGCTACCATCAGCGCCATCGCTCGCGCCGACTCTCAAGTCGTTGAAGCGCGAGCGACAGTGTACGGCGAGACCGGGGAGCGCCGCGTCGTCGCATACCCCGCGCTGACCGGGAGTCTCGCGGTTGGCGATTCAGTTCTGCTGAATGTGACCGCCACTGCTCTTGCGCTGGGCACGGGCGGTTATGATTTCGTTTCCGCAAACCTGTCACGGGTAGCACCGACAACCCTCGGCGACCCGGACGGCACGGAGCATATCATCAAACTGCGCTACACCCCGCACCAGCACGCCGTTCGCGCCGTGGAAATGACGCCCGAATATCCGGCGTACTGGGAGCAGTCGCGCACCCCGTTACGCGGAACGCCGGTCGTGGTATGCGAATTGCATTCCCAGATCGCGGCGGTCTGCGCGGGCGTGAAGGCGGCAAACCCCGAGGCCCGCATCGTCTACGTTTACACCGACACTGCCGCGCTTCCCATCGCCTTCTCGCGTCTGGTTCCACAACTCAAAGAAGCTAACCTGTTGGACAATACTGTAACGACAGGACAGGCATTCGGGGGGGACTATGAGGCGGTTTCGATCGCATCCGCACTGATCGCCGCCGTGCATGTCGCCGGTGCCGATGTGGTCGTCGTCGGGCAAGGGCCGGGCAATGCGGGAACCGGCACACGCTACGGGTGGAGCGGCATCGAACAGGGGAGCCAGTTGGATCTCGCCGGGATGCTGGACGGAACAACCATCGCGGCGGTTCGCGTTTCCGGGGGAGAGGCGCGGGAACGACACCAGGGAGTATCGCACCACAGCCTCACGGTTCTGGGGAAAATCGCCCAGCATACGCACCTTGTCGCGTACCCCGCCGAGCGCGAATGGGAGCAGGTCAGTTCAGATCTGGAATTGGGCGAGGAAACAATCCGGCACCGCCTTTCTGCCGGGGCAAGTAAACCGGGACTGAAACTCCTCGCGGAGCGCGACATTCGCGTGACAACGATGGGGCGAACCGCGGACGAAGACCAGCCGTTCTTCGCGTTCGCCTGTGCCGCCGGCGACCTCGCCGCCAGGCACATTATTACCCCGACGCCGGAATAGTCACAGTGTTATTTGAAAACTCGATGGCTTCAGGGGCTCGGGGGAGTCTCACCGGACGGAATCCATTTTTCGAGCATCGCCTGGAGGGTATCGGATTTCAGCGGCTTACTCATATAATCGTCCATGCCGGAATCGATACATACCTGATCCTCACCCGCAAGCGCATTGGCTGTAAGCGCGATGATCGGAATATGCTTGCTAGCGCCACTCGTCTCCATCGCGCGAATCGCTGACGCCGCCTCGAATCCGTCCATTTCGGGCATCTGGCAGTCCATGAGTATGGCATCAAAGTGGGTATGTTCCAAAGCAGCGAGTGCCTCCCGACCGTTCACGACAACTACCGCCTTGTAGCCCAGACGCTCGACTTGTAGGCGAGCAACCTTCTGGTTGACGGTGTTGTCTTCGGCAATCAGTACCTGTCCTTTATCGAGGCGCACCTCGGCCTTGGGTGGTGGCCCCGTGGGGGGAGCCGTGATCGGCACTCCCGAGGGGACGGACAGGTGATCCTCCATTGTACTGATGAGCAGGGCATGCAATTGTGTCATTCGGACCGGCTTGGCAAGATACCCGTTGATCCCGATAAATTCCGCCCGCGCTTGGTGACCACGCTGGCTATAGGAAGTCAGCATTACCAGAGGAAGTCCCCGCGTTTCCTGGCTCGAGCGTATCGCTTGGGCTAAATCAAAACCATCCATCTCCGGCATCTGGTAGTCAAGGACGGCGATGTCGTAGCCCGTACTTTGTCCGGCGGTGCGTATCATTCGTAGGGCTATGGCAGCGGTTTCGGCGAGGTCCGCCTGCATTCCCCATTGCGTCATCTGGTGGAATAGGATGCGTCGGTTGGTGGAATTATCGTCGACAACCAGGACTCGCTTGCCTTGCAATACGCTGGATTTGCCCTCTTCTACTTTGACCACGGTTGATGCGTCCGCAGTGTGCATGGCGCGTTTCTGTTCTGCTGGGATGCCCAGGCGGATTTTAAACCAGAAGGTGCTGCCTTTCCCTAACTCGCTTTGGACGCCGATCTCCCCCCCCATCATCTGGCATAGTTGCTGGCAGATCGCGAGTCCCAGACCGCTGCCGCCGTATCTGCGGGTGGTCGAGGCATCCACTTGCGAGAAACTTTGGAACAGCCGCTCTTGGGCGGCGGGAGGTATGCCTATTCCCGTATCCGTGACGGCGCAGTGCAAGAGTGCCGTTCCGGTTGGTCCGTTATTGTCGCATTCCACAGGCTTGATTTCGAGGAGGACTTCCCCGCTATCGGTGAATTTGATCGCATTGCCGATAAGATTGGTGAGGATCTGGCGCAGCCGACCGGGGTCACCCTGCACCGTATCGGGAATCTGACTGTCGACGTTAATCATCAGTTCCAATCCCTTCTTTTCTGCTCTTTCCCCGAGGAGGTCGATTACCTCCTCCACAGTCTTGCGAAGAGGGAAGAATATCGTTTCAATATCAAGCTTCCCTGCCTCGATTTTCGAGAAGTCCAGAATATCGTTGATTATAGCCAGCAGCGCCTCACCGGAATGATAAACGGTTTCGGCGAAATCGCGCTGTTCCGGGTGAAGGTCGGTGCTGAGTAGGAGTTCGGTCATGCCCAGCACGCCGTTCATCGGGGTGCGGATTTCATGACTCATGTTCGCCAGGAATTGTGACTTGGCGTGTGTCGCGGCTAGAGCGGCATCGCGGGCTTCGGCGATCTCCGCGCTATGGCGTTCTACCTGCTGCAGTGCCTGTTCCAACTCGCGTGTGCGCTCGCGGACCCGCTCCTCCAGTTTATCGTGCGCCTCGCGCAGTGCTTCGACCCCGGCGCGCACTTCCGCATTGGCCGCCTCGACAACAACATTCGTCTCCTCCAATTCCGTCTGCCGTGCGGCGATGCCACGCATCTCGTTGACATTGCGGTCGCAGGACCAGATCAGGAACCCGGATTCGAATAACACCCAACCGGCATGTTCTGCCCAGCGCCATGTCGCCCCTGCGACCATTCCGTAGACGGATTCCGGCAGGATGGCACCGAGCAACAGGTGATCCAGCGCGGTGACGACGGATGCCGTTACTAGGACACGCCAGTCGCGATAAAACGCGAGAAAAGCGAGAGAACCGAAGATGTGAAAATGCATCTCGATTCGCCCCCCGCTGACATGAATCAGCAGGGCGGACATCAGCATTTGCCCGGCAGCAATCGTATGGCGGGTACTCCTCTTTCCGGGATGGATCAAGGCAAGTAGTACAGGCAAGCTGACAATAAACGCCCCCAGACCAATCGCACTCCAAAGGTGTGGGTGTACCGTACTCACTGTTCCCGACCATGTGCGTGGTGAAAGAACTAGAGAAGTAATGATAGCAGCTATCCACTCAAATAAGAGTAGTCCAGCAAACAGATGGTCTGTGGATACGAATATCGAGTGCTGGTGCTCCTCAAAAGCCCGCTGCGCCGGGGCACTCAAATTTTGGTCGCGTGATGAGTCGTATTGTTTCGTCATGTTATTTACGAGAGGAGGTTGCAGTATCGGCTTTGAGAGGACATCCGAAAACCGCTGTATGTGTGGTCGTTGCTTCTCGGCCACTAATTAACGTTGCCAGTGCTGTTCGTCCTGCGCTTTCGCCTTCGTGGCCGCGCCCCTCCGTGATTCCCCCCGCAAACAGCCTCTTCCCATCTGCGGCGAAAAGAAGGCAGTCGCCGGAAGTTTCCGCTCCCAAACGCTCCGCCTCTGCGCCGGAGTGATCCGGCCGTACTTCGACGCCCGAGATCGACTGTGCTCTGTTCCAAAGATCACCTCGCTCCCATCCGGGAGACGTACCCTCCGGAACGACGAATAATACGATTGCCCGCACACGTCCTGGAAATCGTGCCAGCAAGATGCCTAATTCGCCCAGACTGGCACGGCTACAGGGACACCGGGGGTGAAGAACCATGATCAGGGTGGGAATTGTTTGCCCTGATGGAATGGCACTTTGGTCTGACCAGGTGTCGGGTCGGACGGCGGTCGTACCGGGAGATGCCGCGAAGACGTTCAATCGCCAGATGCCCGTACCCACAACGATTGACCAGATTCCTACTCCCCCAGCGAGGAGCGATTTGGTTCGATAATTCATATGTTATGATCTCACTCTGCGATCCGGGTTCGGTCAATCGGAGACATTCGGTTTACGGACCAAAGGGAGCCCGAGATACAGTCGAGTGCGAGCTCTTTGGCGTCATGAAAAAGTGCTCATTCGGTGCCACCCTTGGGATGATTTACGTCGTCGTATCGTCCTCTAAATGAAATCGATTTCGTTTGTGAATGTTCTTTTGCAAACCGTCCGACAGACGAACGAGCCCTGCGTAGTAGGAGGAGGCGCAATAACCATGCCATTAAGATATGTTCGTTCCGCGTAGGAATCGCTTCGGGTCGTGTCTAGACAATAGACCCGTTGCTTTGGCGGAGTCAAAATACACGGATTTGCACTCTGCCAGAAGTTTGCCGAGCAGGCATCATGAAACGTACAAACCCGCCGCGTTCCGAGGCGCGGTTCGCCTTCAGTTTGCACTTACGCTGACGCGGGGGTGGAAAGATGTAACACACCGGCAAGCAAGGTTTTCAACCGCGCCTCTAGCTCGATCACTGCAGCTCTCATCCCGCGGCGGCGGTTTTCTGTCCACTGCTCGTAGAATTGCGAAACGTCCCATGCGTCACCTAGGACCACGATGGCTTCGCGGAGTGGGTGGGTTCGGGAGAAACCGAATACCTCTCTCTCCAACCGGTAAATCGTCTCGCCGATGCGCTCCGCCGAAGCGTTCGGGCCACCTACCATGCCGTCCGCCGCGACCATGAAGTTCTGCAACCGGTTCATGTCTGTGATCGCAGCCCGCACCGCTAGAAGGCGTCGCTGATGTAATTGTTTGGTGTAAAAGGTCGCGCCGTCGGTGAGTGACGCTTCGTATTCGAAAACGCGGTTATACAGCGTCCGCATCCGGAGTGACATTACGGGCTCGCTCGGCGGTGTTACGTTCGTGAGTGTCACTATACGTTGCTCGATATAGCGGACCGCCGCCTGGATGCGCTCGTTGACCGGGGCGTCCGCTTTCGGACGCAGGTTGTACTCACGCTCTACCCCTTCCAGAACTCGCAATGCCGCGATCCGCGCCCGCTCCCAGAGACGTTTGCTCCGGTCGGTCGGTAATCCCATCGCGGTTTCAAGTCGCTCCAAGGCGATGTCGAAGACGGGACACGGATCGGAAATATACCGGTACCGGACCACGAGCGGGAAAATAGGGAGGGCGTTTCTGGTCGGTTTGCCTTCCGACGCGAACCGGGAGAGACAGCGAAATGCGACATGAATCGCACCCTTGTGGCACGGAATCACGGTGTCGTTCTGCATATGGGTCTCGCCTTCCGGGAACATGACCATTTTGCAGTTTTCGCGGAGCAGGGCGTGTTCGCACATGCGGAGCGAACGAAAATCGGGGTAGCCGCGGCGGATGCTGAACGTTCCCATCGAGCGGATGATCCACCCTCGCCATCCGGGAAAAATTTCGTGGGTGGCAACATAGCGAAATGGTTCGCGCAGTTGCCGCGATACACCCGCGAGCACGGATGGTTCGGTTGCGGAGGGGTGGTTCGGCAGAAGGAGGGCAGGGCGATTGCGAAGGGCGTGCAGCTTTGCCCAATCGACTTCGGAAAGCGTAAGACGAGTGACGTGGTCGTTGATGCGAAGCGCGAGCGGGTAGGCAAGGTTGATGGTATGCCAGATCGCGGACGAAAAGCGGTGCGGGTAGAATTCGCTGATCATCTTTGCTGAGAGATTGTTCTCTACTCTCTTGCCTTTTTCCTGTATTTCTTTTTGTCCTCCCGGACGGGGCCAACCTTACGTTGGCCCCGTCCGGGAGGACAAAAAGAAAAGAAACACTACAAAAGAGTCTGTAACTCGCGCCAGACGCGGCGGTTTAAGTCTAGTTTGCCGCACTGGTCACACCCCGAAACGAAACCGCCGTCACGAAGTTTGCCGCGTAGCCTCTCGTACGCCACGCTTTGCCAGAGTGCCGCGAACCGCGCATCGTGCAGACTCCCGACGCGCAGCTCTGGGTTTGAATTGCAGCAAAAGCGCACGTCGCCGTTCGCGCCGATACGCCCGTAGTAATGCCCCGCGTGACACCCCGTCTCGGTCACCGTCTCGCCCGCCAGCGTCTCCCCACGCAACTCCGCGTCGAACACCTCCCAGTTTGCGGAAACATTCAGCCCCCCTGCACAGGCTTGCAAGCGAGGTAGATCGGCGAGAAGTCGGGCGCGGATCGGGGGCGACAAGTCGAGCGAGGCGGTGTCTGGCGTCACCGAAACACGTTTCCACTGCACCGATGCGCCAAGGTCCCCGGCGATTCGTACCGCTTCTTCCAGGACATGAGCATTGATCGCGCAGACGACGAATACCAGTTTGAGCGCGGCGCCACCCGCGCGGATCGCATGAAGGGTTTTCAGGAGCACATCAAAATCGTCGGGCGAGCGGTTGGGGTGGAACGCGGCATACGACTCGGGATCGCCGGACGAGAAGTTAGCCAGGACCGTATCTATTCCGAGGGATACTAGGCGGTCTCTGTCACGGGCGAGTGTGAGGTTCGAAATCATCGTGACTTTCAACCCGTGTGCTTTGGCATCACTCACGATGTCGTAGAACTCCGGATGGGCGAGGGGATCGCCCCCCCCGGTAAAGATGACCCGTTCGGTCTGTAACGAGCGCGCATCGCTAAAAACACCTCTGAGCAACTCACGATCCAATCGCTGACGTCGCCACCCGACCTGTGGTAACTCTTTGCGTAGTGAAGAGTAGGACCAGCACGTGACGCAGTTCAGGTTGCACGCATTCGTGAGAGCGATTCCGATACTTTGCGGGCCGACGACGGGCGGCGAGCCATCGCGGCACGCGGTCCGTCGCGCCGTGCTTACTTCACGCGGACCCATTTGGTTTCGTCCGATTTGAGCCGGTATTCCGCGCTATAGTTGTCGTCGTCCGATGGCGAGACGCGGCGTTTGATCGAACCATCCGCTTTGAAATCCCACTTTTCGTCCCACTTCTTGTCGCTGTCCAGATCCACTTTGACACGGTTCCACGCACTGCTACCGGAATCGGCACGAAACTCGGCCTTGAAACCGTTCCCCACCGATAGCCAGCGAGTGCTGTCCCCCGAGGACTTTCCATTCGAGAGCGGTTCCTTTTGCAACCCAATGATTTCCGAGTCACGGCTACTGAGCGAGGCGGTCGCGCCCTCCGGTACCGTTTGCACCCGTTTATTATCTTCGGGGTTCGTAGTCGACTTTCGCGGCGTTTTTGCCGTGGCAGAAGCATTCGGCTGTCGCACTGGTGGGTAATCAGGCATCGGCGGATTGTATGGCGTGGCGTTGCCGAGTGGACGCGGCTCATCGGCAGTCCGGGTATTTTGCGTGGCGTTACGGCATCCAATAAATGCGCTCACTCCGGCAAGAGCGGCAAGGGAAGATATCCCGACGTTCCGAAGAAGCATAAAGGTTTTATATTTCATAGATTTATCTCCACGGTTTGCAATGTAGCCCGGTCGAATACGTCATAGCCCGACGATACGCTGCCGAAGTTCGGCAATCGTCTCTCGCGGGGACTTCCCTTTCTGGTTAGACGCTTCGCATGCCGCGCGGGTTGCACGAAGCGCGTCAAGGGGGGCGTCATCGCTATCCGTATCGTCGATAAGTAACTGTGCGGATAGAATGCCCAATGCCCGCATAAAATCGACTTCTTTCCAGCCGTCTGGGACATGCCCTCCGTCTTCCACGAACGTATCGCGCAGGTCTGACGCGCGCTCCAATGATTCCCGATCCACCAACAACGCCATCGACTCTTCGGCAGCGAGCGAGGCATGGTTCACCGGAACCAGCGACCCGGCGCTACCCGACGCCGATGCTCGCTTCGCCGGTTCGAGCAGTTCGGACAGTGCGGCGGCAATGGCATCAACGGAATTGGTTTGGGGCAACACGCCTGCGCCGCGCTCCACACAAAGCGACACGCGCGCACCCTGATCGTCGTGCGAACGTGGTTGCGGGAGAAAGACACAGGGAACTCCTGCGTGAAGCAGTTCTGCGACCGTGTTGTAACCGCCTGCCGTCACCGCGGCGTCGAAAGCACGAAAGCAGCTTGCCATTAAAGGCCGGCGGGTCCAGGTGACGTTCGGGGCGTGCCATTCCCGCCCGAGATAGAGTGCCCCGGCTCCGAACACGAGATGGGCTTCCCAGAAATAGGTAGCGAGACCGGTCAGCATTCTGTATTGTGCTTCCGCTTCCTTATCACCGCCGCCGCCGACGGAAACATAAACGGCATCGCCTGTTTCCGGTAAACCCAGCGCCTCACGCGCGTCGGTCCGGGCCAGCATTTCCGAGCGCGAGCGGATCAAGATCGTCCCCGTCGGCACGACCCGGTGTTCGATCTCCGAGGGTACGGGAGAGTTGTTTCCCGTCTCGCCCGATTCGCCTGGTTTCAGTATCAGATCATAGGCGCGCAAAGCCGACTGGAACAACGGACTCTTCGCCTGCCCCGGACGAACGGCGCGGTACACGAACACATTCTTTTGCCCGAAGTCGAGAACGTCTAGCAGTTCCTCGAAAACGCCCGCCGGGAAGGTATCCACTAAAAACAGATCCGGCGTGAACAACCCGACCGCGTTCCATATCCACTGTTTGGCGAGTTTGCGGTACCGTCCTGCTTCGAATCCGGCACTGGTTGCGACGGCGCGCGACGGTATCTTGAACGCCGGAAAGTCATGGAGTGTCGCAATAGAATCGCCCTCACTCGTCGTTAGAAACGCGATCTCGACCGGCAGATCGAGTAGCCAGGCCAGGCGGCGCAACTCACGGGCGATACTCACCAGCCGGGTAATATGACCCAACCCCAAGCCGTTCACGGCGTAGCAAAGAACACGAAGCGGCGCGGATTTTCGGTGCAGACGCATGAGTTATGACGGATCATTCCCGAAGGAACCGCCCCCGAAATTGTCGGACTCGAACGCATCCGTTGGCGAGGAATCCGATCGGCTATCATTGCCACGGTCGTATCGATAATCGGGGTTGTGATCGTGCCATTCGCGCACTTCGGGGATGAAGTTCCCATCCAACCGTCCGTCGGTCATCAAGTCCCACCAGAGGAAATCCTGCAAGCCGCTGGCGCGGTTATAATCGTTGAAAACATAAACCGTGTCCGAGGCGCGGCGATACCTTCCGTAAAGCGGTTCATAGCGTGCGGTGCGATGATCGCCAAATCGCTTGCCCCATTGCTCGCCGCTGAAACGTTTATTCCGGTAGCGATGGCGATCTCCCGCGTATCGGTTCCGCTCGCTGAACAGTTTTTCGGAGCGTTCGGCAATCGCGACCGATTCACGCTCGACCTGGGATCGTAAGCCATCGAGGTATTCGGTTTGCGCGGACATTCCCCCGATCTCGTTCAAGCGGCTTCTCAGGGCGTCCGGATTGGGAAGCGAATCGACAAGGGGGGATTTGCCGTCCTCCAAAATTGCCGCTATCCGTTCTCCCATTTCGCGGTACGTTTCCCTGGGCAAATCGTTCTCCTCACGGATTATCCGCTCACGCTCTTCCTCCAACAGGGCGATGGCGTGTTTCTGTTCTTGAAGCTCATTCCAGTCGCGTCCCAGAACCTGCACCTGTTCGGCGCGATCTTTATAGGCGACTAGAAGTTCCTCGAAAGAGGCAAAGCCAAGCGTCTCTGTCGCGGCGTCAGCGCACCGCCAGTCATTCAGAAACTGAGGATTCATAAATCGCCACCACCCGCGATGTTCGTACAACTCCGTCCCGTAGCCACGCGCGATAATTTCCGCCAGTCTCTCCTGAGCCTGGAGTTTTTGCCACTCCAGATGGGCATGTTTATAAAGGGGCTCTAACTCGTTCCGCTTCGTTTCCAGACGGAGTTGATGTAACTCGCGGTTCGCATATGACTCGGACGCCTCGATCTCGTTCTTACGAAGAGCATTTCGCGTGAGACGCTGCATCAGATGAATTTGGAGTGTTTTGAGTTCGTGTAAGCCGAGTCGGGCGACGAGTGTGTCCAGTGCATCGGAGTCGGACAGGTCCGGTAAAACCGCTGCCGCGAGTGCCGCGAACGATTCAGACTGCTTGCGGCGCAAATCGGATTGGCGCGTTTGTGTTTCCCTGGCAAGCGTCTCGAACCGCTCCCGGTGGGTGTTGTAGCGATTGACTTGCTCGTCCGCCGCTTGCAAAAAATCGTCTACGTCGTAACTCTTGCCCCACACTCTGCGTCACCCTCCCTTGCTAAGTAGGTTCGTGAAAACGGATAAATGTTCCTTTCCACGCCGTGCCAGCAAAAAAATAGCCTGACCCAGAATATTTCCGGGTCAGGCTCCATCATCCACGTATGGACAATGAAAAGGAGGACATGCGCTGGTTTAATTTACGATTCTTCCTGAAGTGAAGTTCCTACTTGGAAAAAAAAGTTGAAAAAAATATCGTCATAGCCATTGACAAGAAGGAGGAAAGTTGTTCTCAGTAGTACTCACAGAACCCGGAACTAACTCTGATCCGTTCATCGTATGCCATGTTCCACGCGGATCGCAGACAGCAAACCGTCGCACCCGGCGTCTACCAGTCGATACACACCCTCAAACCCGCCGCTGTAATACGGGTCGGGGACTTCGGTCACACCGATATGCGGCGCGAAACTGAGCAGCGGCACGATTTTGCCGCGTACAGGACCTAACCCTTGAACGTCCGAGCGGTTCATCTCGTCCATAGTTACAATATAGTCGTACGTATTCAGGTCATTGACGGTGATCTGTCGTGCCTTCTGACCCGCGTAAGAGATCGCGTACTTATCCAGAAGGGTACGTGTCCCGTGATGCGGTGGCTCACCAGAATGCCAGCTACCCGTTCCGGCGCTGTCAATCTCTACTCGCCCCTCCAAGCCTGCCGCTTTGACTTTGGCACGAAACACGGCTTCCGCCATCGGCGAGCGACAGATATTTCCCAGACAGACGAAGAGAACCCGTACCGATTGATTTCCAGTATTCGACATGTGGTCATTGTACCGAAGTTATGGGGGGCGGGGACGTGTAGGGACAACTCAACTTATCTGTGGCAAATGACTTCAAAACACGAGATCATTCAGAGATAACAAGGCGTGGGAGTGATGGATTGTCTGAAGGTTCACGTCTCATGCGATTATCGATCTTTTTCAGTCCTGCGGGAATGTTCAATTGAGTCAGTATCTGATACGCAGCAGTTACTCTTCAGATCCGCGGATAAGATTTATTTGCCAGTATCACAATGCCTCTTTTCTTGGTGGGAACAAAGGCTACGTAATCTGAAAAACCGACAGCAGTTTTAACCGGTCTGTGGTTTCTCCGAACATAGTTTGGCAATCTTTTCGATTCAAGGCTGACCTGGATCTATGAGGTCATAGTCTACCCCAAACGATCTTTGGGGCGAGGGAGTCATTCAAACTTTTCGGAGTGGCGGTTTTAATCGATTTCTGCGGACCTTCTTCAGTCCCTCTGGGCTGGGTTGGGGGGCTGTTTCGCTCTCCACATGACATAGCCTACGTCTCAAGAGGGGCATCATGACGGCTGGGAAAACTATTCCGTTTGTTTCCTCGATGAGAAGACCGCGATTGTCATCGTGTCGAAGAGTTCCGACGGGGACGATATCTTCATGGAATTGCCGGGTACGCTGATTAATTGCAAGCACACGCCGTGGAGGTGGGAAAACTACAAGCCCTGTATCGACGCGAAGTGATTCGAATCGGGAACAGTGCTGATTTCGCACGTTAAATCGCTCCGGTGGCGGAACACTTTAGTGTTCCGCCGCCGGAGCGATCCGCTACCCGTCCACACCGTATGCTTCCGGGGGCGTCTGATATAATCGGCGAGTAAATTATGAGCACCGATACCCCGTTGTCCGGCGAAAAGATAGCCGAGACACATGAAGAGATTACCCCGCTGGGCGACGCGCAAGAATTCGCCGTTATCAAGTCCGACCGTAGTTTGTATATCAATCGCGAGCTGTCATGGCTGGCGTTCAACCGGCGCGTATTAGAGGAGGCGCAGGACGAACACCACCCGCTTCTCGAGCGCGTCAAATTTCTTGCTATTTTCGGCTCCAACCTGGACGAATTTTTCATGATCCGTATACCGGGGCTTCAGGCTCAACGCACCGCCGGCGTTGCGGATGTCGCGCTGGACGGTCTGACGCCGACCGAAGCGCTGGAGCAGATCGCGATCACGGTGAATGGCGTACTTACGGAAGCGGAAGAATGCCGCAAGAACATCCTCGCGCAACTGCGCCGGGAGCATATCGAGATCTGCCATTTTGCCGATCTATCGCCCGACGAGAAGG
Source organism: Armatimonadota bacterium (assembly GCA_014379275.1). GTDB lineage: Bacteria > Armatimonadota > Armatimonadia > Armatimonadales > Armatimonadaceae > JACMIU01. Next base: position 14,549 of record JACMMA010000049.1, read on the forward strand.
CGTACCTGGCGACCTACTTTCAGGACGAGATCTTTCCGATCCTGACCCCGCTCGCGGTGGACCCCGGACACCCGTTCCCGCACATCTCGAACCTGTCGCTGAACCTCGCGGTGATTGTCCGGGATCCGGGTATCGGAGAACGGTTCGCCCGAATGAAGCTACCGGGGACCATTCCGCGATTCGTGCCGCTTCCGCGCCACCTCACCCCGCCGCCGACACCGAAGCGCGGGGACAACGGGAGCAATGGGAACGCCGCGGTAATCCCTGCAGACGTCCCGGGGTTAGAGGTTCAGCGCGGTAGCGTCGGAGAAATCCGCTTGCGGTTCGTGTACATTGAGGACGTCATCGCGCACTTTTCCGGCTCGCTTTTTCCCGGGCTGCAACCGGTCGCTGCGTACCCGTTCCGCGTGACGCGCAACGCCGACTTCGAAATCCAGGAAGATGAGGCGGAGGACCTGCTACGCACCATTGAAGAGGGCATCCGCGAGCGACACTTCGGTTTTGTGACGCGGCTGGAAGTTACGTCCGCGATGCCGCAGCGCGTTCGCGAGTCGGTGGTCGAGGGCTTGGAGATGGACCCGCGCAACATAGTAACGCTTCCGAGCGAGGCGATGGCGTTGTCCGCGTTGATGGAGCTGACGAAAGTAGATCGCCCTGACTTGAAGTTCCCGCCGCACGTCCCGCGCACCCCGCCCGCATTTCGAACCGGCGACGATCCGTTCACGCTCGTCGGGCAGCGCGATATTTTGCTCCATCACCCGTACGAATCGTTCGCGCCGGTGACAGCTTTGATCGAAGCGGCCGCGCACGATCCCCATGTCCGTGCGATCAAACAAACCCTGTATCGTCTCGGTCCCAACTCGCCGCTGACGCCGGCACTGATCGAAGCCCGCGACGCCGACACGCAGGTAGCGGTACTGGTCGAACTCAAGGCGCGGTTCGACGAAGAGAACAACATCACCTGGGCGAGGCAGTTAGAGGCGGCAGGGGTACATGTCGTCTACGGGCTTGTCGGGTTGAAAACACACTGCAAAGTGCTACTGATCGTACGCAAAGAGCCGGGCGGAGCGATCCGTCGCTACTGCCACTTTGGAACCGGTAACTATAACGCGACGACGGCGCGCTTCTACACCGACTTCGGCTTGTTGACTGCCGATCCGCAGCTCGCCGCCGACGCGACCGACCTTTTTAACTACCTGACCGGCTATTCGCGCCAGAAGGTGTTCCGCAAAATCCTGGTGGCACCCGTAAACCTTCGGGAACGGTTCGCGGCGATGATCGAGCGCGAAACACGCAACGCAATCGAAGGACGACCCGCACGGATTTTATTCCAAATGAACTCGCTTGCCGACCCGCACATGGTCGAGCTCTTATATCGTGCGTCCCAGGCGGGCGTGAAAGTAGATTTGATCGTGCGAGGCGTTTGTTGTCTGCGCCCTGGAGTGCCGGGGGTATCGGAGAACGTGACCGTGACAAGCGTCGTCGGGCAGTTCCTGGAACATTCGCGGTGCTATTATTTCGAGAATGCCGGTGATCCGATTTTATACCTCGGCTCGGCAGATCTGATGACGCGCAATCTGGACCGGCGGGTTGAGGTGATGTTTCCGGTTGAGAAGCCGGAGTTGCGCGATTATGTCGTCAAATACGTGCTCGAAACGATCCTTGCCGACAACACGCAGTCGCGCCGCCTGCAATCGGATGGCACATGGGAGCGCGTGAAACCCGAGCCCCGAAAAAAACGCGTCGATGCGCAGGCGATATTCATCAAAGGCGTACAGGCGATCGGCGCGAAGAATCGGAAGGGGAGATAGAGCCACGCCATATGTGGCGCAGAGTCACCCAATCACCCAATCGTGATGCCTATTTCGGGATACAGGCGCACGGACCCATCCCGCTCTGAAGGGCGGGAAATCTGAATCTCCGCGTCTGTTCCAGGCGGAAGGAGGGAATACTTCCCAACCACGCGAACATTATCTTGTGTTCTAAGTCTGCGCACACCGGACGATTGGCAACACAAATCGGGTGGCACTGCACGGCGGTATTTGGCTCGGTTACGGCGAAGCGACAACGTTCGAGCCGCCAGGTAACGAGTCGTGTGCCGCGATGCACGATTTGCTGTCGCTGTGCTCGGAGCGATGCCCCGGCGCAAAGCGGCGCAAAGGAGCAAGGAATCATGTCGAAAAAGGTTCGTATCGGTCTTGTCGGGCTTGGCTTCGGTGCCGAGTTCATTCCCATCTATCAGAACCACCCGAATGCCGAGGTTGTCGCCATCTGCCAGCGCGATCCCGCTAAACTTCGGGCAATCGGGGATGCTTTCGGGGTATCGCGCCGTTATACGGACTGGCGGGAACTGATCGCTGATCCCGACGTTGACGCCGTTCATATCAACTCGCCCATCCCGGACCACGCGATGATGTCGCTGATGACGCTGGAGGCGGGGAAGCACTGCGCCTGTACCGTGCCGATGGCGACTAATATAGAGGCACTGCGCACGCTCTGCCATGCGCAACGCGCCGCCCGCAAGAACTACATGATGATTGAGACGGTGCTGTACGCCCGCGAATTCTTCTTCGTCCGGGATATGCTGGCGAGCGGCGAGATGGGGCGGCTTCAGTTCCTGCGCGGGTCGCACCAGCAGGAGATGGCGGGCTGGCCCGGTTACTGGGAAGGACTCCCGCCGATGCACTACGCCACCCACTGCGTCAGCCCGCTACTGGCACTAGCCGGAACATTGACGGAGTCAGTCGTCTGCCACGGATCCGGGCGGATCGACACGCACCTCGCGATCAAAAACGGCAGCCCTTTCGCCGTGGAAACCGCCACCCTGCGCCTGAAGGATTCCGATGTCGTCGCCGAGGTCACCCGTTCGCTATTCAACACTGCGCGCCAGTACCGCGAGTCGTTCGACGTTTACGCTTCCAAAGTGTCGTGGGAATGGGCACTGGTCGAGGAGGAGCCAAGTGTTCTGCACTACGGCGAGGAGCCGCGCCGCGTCCGTGTCCCTGACTACGCGGATCGACTTCCCGAGGGTATCCGTCCCTACACCACGAAGGGTGTCTACGATTCCGCCGAGAACGTCCATCTGTCGTTCAAGCAGGGTTCGGGGCACGGCGGGTCGCACCCGCATCTCGCGCACGAATTCGTTTCGTCCATCATCGAAGGGCGCGAACCGTTCCCCAACGCCTTGCAGTCGGCGAACTACACCGCCACCGGGATCTGCGCCCACGAATCCGCCTTGCGCGGCGGCGAACGCGTCTACCTTCCCGACTTTTCCGAGGGCTAATTTATCATGTCACCCCCCGTACTCCATGCCGTCCACACTCCCGAGCGTATCGCACTATTCCGCTCCGGGGTGCCGTCGGCTTTGGTAACACAGTCCGCCGCGACCGACCATCGCCCGTACATCCACCCGATCCTGGCACCCGACGGTGTCGGGGAACTCACCGAAAACGAACCGGGGCACCACCTGTGGCAACACGGGTTATATGTCGGTCTCAACGACGTGAACGGCGTCGGATTCTGGACAGAGGGACTCAACAACAGCAAGGAGTACGACGGCACGTTCCATCCGCAACCACTCGTACCCCCGACGATCACCGGAAACCAGGCGCAGTGGGAAGTGGTTTGCGAGTGGCGTACCCCCGGCGGTGATCCGATGCTCACCGAGACCCAGAGATGGTCGCTGGAGGACCGGGGGGAGTTTCTGGTGCTGGATATGGCATGGCATCTGCGGGCACAGACCGACCTGCGCTTTGGTCAATACAGTTACGGCGGGCTGTTCCTGCGGATGCCGTGGCGCGAAGGTACTGGCAATGAACTGCTCACCAGCGCGGGCGCCACCACCCCGCGCGAAGCCGAAGGGCAACGGGCACGTTGGGTCGCGGTGGCGATGCCTATCCCCGGACGTGATACCGGGCTCGCCGGTATCGCCCTGCTTGATCACCCGGCGAACCCGGAGCACCCCGCGCCGTGGCGCGTCGATAACAACTACGGCATCGTTCCCAGTCGCTGTATCGCGGGAGAATGGTTCCTCCCGGAAGGCGAAATCACCGTCAGCCGGTACCGCGTGTTCGCCTTCACCGGTGCGATTCGCCCCGACACCGTGCGCGAAGAATGGGATCGATTCGCCCGCGACGAAAACCCCAACAAGGACACGCTCTAAACCATGTCATCCGTAATCATCGTACACCCGAATATCGAAGTCACCTGGCCGTTCGCCGCCGATTACGCCCGCGAAAAATGGGAAGCCCAGGGCGAAACCGTGTTCTACCGCCTGGACCCGACCGACCAGCGCCCAGTCGGCGAGATCATCGACGAACCGGCGGCAGTCACCCGTTTGATCGCGTGGGGAGTGCCGTTCACGGCGGCGTGTCTCGACGCTTTGCCCGCACTGAAAGAAATCGTTTACACGATGTCGCCGTATGGTTCCGACGACCAACATTCGATAGCGGAAGAACTTAAATCTCGCGGCATCGCGCGGTATGTTCATGGGTCCGAAGGCTACTGGGGGCAGTCCGTTTCTGAATTCGGGCTTGCCCTGACGCTGTGCGGACTACGCCGCATCCCGCAAACGCACCACGATATCATCACGAGCCATTCTCCCTGGAACTACAGCCCGGAGGGCGGTATCGGGCGACCCGGGGCACGAGGACACCAGTTCGGCGACGACACACGGTTCACGAACGGTACTGTGGCGGGGAAGCGTGTCCGGATCGTCGGTGCGGGGAATATCGCGAGCCGCTACGCTAGTTTCGTCAATATGCTCGGCGCGGAAGTCGCGGCGTGGGACCCGTTCGCGAGCGAACCCTGCTTCCACAGGGCGGGCGCGCGGCGGGAATGGCATCTGGACCGGTTGGTCACGGACGCGGAGATCTTTGTCCCGATGGTGCCGCTGACCGATAAGACGCGCGGTCTGGTCACTGCCGCGCACATCGACAGTCTCCCACGTGGCTGCCTTGTGGTGCTGGTGACACGCGCCGATATTTGCGACGTTTCCGCGCTACGCCGCCGCGTCCTCGCCGACGAAATCGCGCTCGCCGCCGACGTTTTCGACATCGAACCGCTGCCACTCGATGACCCGCTCCTCGGTCGTCACAACGTCGTACATACCCCGCACAACGCCGGGCGGACGCGGGAAGCGAACGAGAACTGGGCGGACGCGCTTCTCGTCCAATTCACCCCCAGTCGGGAATGACAGAACGTTGAACGGGTGTGCCAATGATCGATGCGCGGTTGATGGATCGGACCGTCGACACACTGCCCGTGATCGCCAGGACCGCCGCTTTCGGCGTCGCGAGGCAGTGTGCCCCGGAACGGCCAAACCGCTTCTTGCACTCCCGAGGCTCCCGTGTTAAAATGCGTCAAGACCCTGTTTGGAGTGGTGGCTGAGTGGTCGAAAGCGACGGTTTGCTAAACCGTTGTAGGCCTTAAAATCTACCTCGGGTTCGAATCCCGACCACTCCGTAGTCCGCTGTTTTAAGTGTTATCGCGCCGCGTTCCTGTTCGAGGGACCGGCGCGTTTGTTTAACACCGAAAGGATCGTCTGATTTGCGATACTTGTCATCGAAGTTCGCCGCGCTCGCTTTACTGGGTATGTCTTTTGTTTGCTACGCCCCGCCCGCTTTTGCACAGTCCGATACGAGCATTTCTCCCGCCTCCGCACAGTACCTCGCACTCCGCCGTGCGAGTCCCCCGGAAATGGGGTTAACCCTGGGGGCACTTGCCCTGAGTCCGCGCACCTATCGCGGCAAAACCATCGAGATCGACGGGAAACTGGTCGGGGTCTGCTCCGCCGAAGACGGTCTGACCCGCTTGATGTTACAGACCGATGGTGTCGGCACCCTTTCGCTGACGATGAGCACGATGCCGGACTGGATCCGTTCCGGCGAGCGGCTTCGGGTTCTGGTAATCATTACCGCATCGGGCGATGAGGACACCGTGGAACTGGGCGTGCCGGAGATGGAAGTGCTTGCCGTCGCATCCGCGTGGGATCTGAAAGCGATGGAGGAGCGTGAGCGCACCAGCAAGACAGCCCGCATCGCTTACGAAAAAGCAGTGAAGGCGGCGAGACAACGACTTGGTAAGCGCTCCAGTGGAAGCCTCGCGTCGCGCTCGGGTGTTCGCAGTGCGGTCACCTCCAGAAACGCACCGATTGTCGCGAATGGGCTTTCGGCGACCGCGCAGTCTGTGTTCCCCGCGTATCGCGATTTTATCAAAGGACGGAACCCCCGCCTCACCGAAAGCCAGGCGAGCGATATCACCTGGGCGGTTCTCCGCTATTCGGAGGCACTGGATACGGATCCACGTCTGGTGATTGCATTGATCATCGCGGAGTCGGATTTCAACCCGAACAGCACGTCGCGTAGCGGTGCAATGGGACTCGGTCAACTGATGCCGGGTACGGCACAGGACATCGCGGCGAAAACAGGCTTGTCGAATCCGTACGACCCGGTGCAAAATATCGCGGGTTCGGTCTGGCTTTTGCGCTCTCATCTAGATAAATACAGCGGTGGCAAAGCGATGAACGACCTGAAATGGAACCATATTTCGCTCGCGCTGGCGGCGTATAACGCGGGGCCGGGCGCGGTCAAAAAGTATAAGGGCATCCCTCCTTATCGCGAGACGCAAAACTATGTGCGAAAAATCAACTCCATTTACCGTCAGTTGTGCGGCGAAACAGGGTAACGGGTCGTGATCTGTGCGGTCCACGCGGTCATCGGGGCGGCCATAGGTAAAGCCGCGAATCATCCGGGCAAAGCGTTCGCGGGGGGCGTCGCGTCGCACCTGATCGGCGACCTGACTCCCCATAAGGATTTGTCCGCGAAGGTCGAGCTACCGCTTCTTGCCGTCACTGTTTTTCTTATATTCTTGAAATATGGGATCAAATCGCCGGAGTTCTGGGGCGCGGTCGGCGGCTTTTCGCCCGACTTTGAAAATGCGGCCTGGATGTTCGGCTTGACGAAAAAAGAGGATTGCCGCTTTCCTACACACATGCAGAACGGCAAGTTCCATGCGCCCTCTGTCTCTACTGCCGTCCCGCAGGTCATTCTGGTAGCGGCATGTTTATACTATCTTCTGCGCCCAACTAACAAGCGCGATTGACGACTTGGACTGTCCTTTCTTTTTGTTGTCCTGCCCAGACGGGGCCAACCTTACGTTGGATCGTTGGACCTGCGGTGCTCGTTGCTAATTGGTGGTTCTGTGTCGGTCCTTTTCCGCGATTCGGCGTTCGGGTTTTCGATACCCCGTATCGA
>JACMMA010000327.1 GCA_014379275.1 Armatimonadota bacterium
CCTGCGCATCGCCAAACGCTCCCCGGTTCACTTCGCGGAACAAAAAGCCCGGCTCGCGGAGGAGGGCGTCCCCGTGGACGAGCGCGGTTTCGTCCCCGCCGACGCGTTGCCCCCTCGCGACTAAACCGGGGTACGTTTTTTTCTTAACAATGTCTTAACATAAGAAGAGTATGATTCACTTCAGCTATTGCTTTATAGCCTTATGACTAGACATTTGCTTAGAAAGTGAGTCTTCCGTTGTTCAACCGTACCTCTTTTCAAACCGCCAAACCTAGAGCGGCCTTCACCTTGATCGAACTGCTCGTCGTTATCGCGATAATAGCGATCCTGGCCGCGATATTATTTCCCGTTTTCGCCCAGACCCGCGACAAAGCGCGTCAGACGGCCTGCCAGAGCAACCTGAAGCAGTTAGGGATCGCATACATCCAGTACGCACAGGATTACGACGGCCAGTTCCCGAACCCCGGGGGCCGTACCATTCCCGCCGGACTCGGACTCGCGAACTCCTCGCCGCAGAACGCCTGGGTGGCCTGGAACCGCGACCCTCCCGGTAGTACCACCGGACCGTGGGTGCAGAACGGGGGCATCTGGCCGTATGTCAAGCAGCGGTCTCCCAACAACGCCTCTAACGTTTACGCCTGCCCCAACGGCCAAGAGTTCACAGGAGATCCCACTAGCAGTCGTGCCAGCCTTCTCGGTCAGTCTTACTCGATGAATGACTATATCCGTGGCGGACATGACGGCACGGCGGTTGGCACGGTCCGCGCTAGCTACGCGGATGGCATGATTCAGGACGCGCCCGAAAGCGTGGCACAAACCATCCTCCTTTTTGAAACTGTCCAGGACGACAGAGGCAGTCCCAACCGCAACGGTTCGCCCTATTTTATCGGCAGTGTCAACAGTTCCTTTCCGCCGAAGCCGGTTGGGTTAGCCCAGAACTGGCACGCTAAGTTCTCGAACTATCTCTTCTGTGACGGTCACGTCAAGGCGTACCAGCCCGGTCAGACGCTCGACCCGAACTACGATTCCAACCACCTCGGCGTGAAAGCGGTCACGATCATCCCGACTGCGACCCAGGCAATCTATACGCGCCTTCCGGAGTACCGGCCGGGCGGCACCCGCGACCTCTGGGACCCCCGCATCGCCGGGGTGAAGTACCCGTAGTCGTGTAACCCCACCATACCGGTGCCAAGCCGTCGTCGACTTCGAGCCGACGACGGCTGAGCCCGATGAGGCACCCTATCGCAAACTCCTACGCCGCAGACACCGCCCGGCAGAACTCCGGACCGACTCCATCCGGTGCAAACCGAGAGAACACGACAATCTTCCCGCCCCACGCACACCTCGACCCCGCCCCCTATGCGCCATGGCGCACCGCCCGAGGAGCGCACCGAAACTTGACGGGTTGATGCGCGTACTGTACAATCGCCCATACCCCGCATCATGAAAACCAAGGAGTCTTTTAAGCGTACCGCATGAGCCTATTTTCCGCCTACCGGGAGGGACTGACGCGAGGACGCTATCAGGACGCCTTTGACGAAATGTTCGCCGACCCGGCGAACCTCGTGCCGCAAGCCTACTGCCGCACCCTGTTCGAGCGTCTCGACACCTTCACCTTCGAGGAATTCACGCGCCGGGTCAATGTCGCCGACGCCATGCTGATGAATCAGGGCGTCACTTTCACCGTCTACGGCGACGCCAAAGGGATCGAACGTACCATTCCCGTGGACCTGATCCCGCGCATCGTCCCGGCGGAAGAATGGTCACACATCGAGCGCGGCTTGATCCAGCGCATCAACGCCCTCAACTTTTTTCTGCACGACCTGTATAGCACCGACTGCAAGATCCTCAAAGACACGGTCCTGCCGCGCGACATCATCGAAACGGCGGCGCACTACCGCCGCGAGTTTATCGGCTGCCCCGTGCCGAAAAACATCCACGTCCATATATGCGGCACCGACCTTATCCGTGACAACGACGGCACCTGGCGCGTCCTGGAAGACAACCTGCGTACGCCGTCCGGCGTATCGTATGTGCTCGAAAATCGCGTCATCCTGACACGCATCTTCCCACAACTATTCAATCAGTACCCCGTGCGTCCCGTGGACCATTATTCCACGGTGCTACTCGACAACCTGCGCGGCATCGCCCCGCGCAAGCACAGCCCGGTCGTTGTCCTGCTCACTCCCGGCGTGTTTAACTCGGCGTACTTCGAGCACGCGTATCTGGCACAGCAGATGGGTATCGAACTGGTCCAGGGCAACGACATGTTCGTGGACGGCGACGTGGTGTACATGAAAACCACGCGCGGCGCACAACGTGTGGACGTGATTTATCGCCGCATCGACGACGATTTCCTCGATCCCGAAACATTCCGCAAAGGCTCCTCGCTCGGCGTTCCGGGCTTGATGCGGGCGTACGCGGCGGGAAATGTCGCGCTCGCGAACACCATCGGCACCGGAATCGCCGATGATAAAGTGATTTACCGCTACGTCCCCGACATCATCAAATATTACTTGGGCGAAGAAGCCATACTACCGAACGTAGAAACGTTCTGCGCGTGGGAGGAAACCGAGAAAGATCATATTCTGGCGAACCTTCCCAATCTCGTCGTGAAAGCGGCGAATGAATCGGGCGGGTATGGGATGCTGATCGGCCCCCAGGCTACGCAAGCCGAACTCGCCGACTTCGCGGAAAAAATCAAGGAAAACCCGCGTAACTATCTGGCCCAACCGGTGATCGAACTCTCCTCCGCGCCATGCTTCGTGCGCGATGTCGGTATCGTCCCGCGCCGGGTGGATCTACGCCCCTACATCCTGACCGGGCCGGACGGCGTCACGATCATCCCGGGCGGCCTGACCCGCGTCGCGCTCAAGGAAGGCTCGTATGTCGTCAACTCGTCCCAGGGCGGCGGGTCGAAAGACACCTGGGTTCTGGCACGCCCGATGGGCGGTCAGTTTCAAACACAGTCGCAAAGCCAGTCCGGAGGCGGTTCCCAGTCGCAAAGTCAGGGACAATGGCAGAACCCGTCTACCGATCTACTCTCGAACGCACCTATCGAACTGCAGAAGCCGCGCGAGCCGATCGCAGGCGTCGAGATGCAGGTCCAACCGGCACAGAATCAGGGCGAACAACAGCAACAAGAGATGATGCAGCAACAATAGTTCTGACCCGTCCGCAAACACGGCAGTCACTTGTCACAAGGGCGCGACAAGGTTTCGTTCTTAGCAGGTACTTCGTTTCTTAGCCCCCCCGATCCGGGTACCACATAGAGAACGATACGACTTTTGCCGAATATACAAACATGCTGACCGGAAAAAAACTGGGACCTTATAAGCTAACGCGCGAGGTGGGACGCGGCGAGATGTCAACCGTCTATGAGGCGGTCGACACGCGCATGGGGCGCACCGTCGCCGTCAAAATCCAGAGCGTTCCGCCCAATCTTTTGCCGGAACAGCGCGAAGCATTAAAGCTTCGCATGGAGCGCGAGGCGCGTTCCATCGGTCGCTTATCCCACCCCAACGTCGTCAAGATATTTGTCGTCGGCGAACAAGACAACCTGCACTACATCGTGATGGAATACCTGAACGGCGTGTCCTTGCAGGAGCGGCTCGATACGGGTCCTCTTTCGCCCGCCGAGGCGGCGAACGTTCTGGATCAGGTCGCAGCCGGCCTGGAAGCGGTTCATGCGCAGGGGGTCGTTCACCGCGACATCAAGCCCTCGAACATCATGATCCTTTCCGACAGGACCGTCAAACTAACCGACTTCGGCGTAGCCTACGCCGCGGACGATCCCTCGCTGACGTCGCACGGGATGATGGTTGGTTCACCGCTGTACATGTCCCCGGAACAAGCGAACGGGGGTCCTGCAACCCCCGCCTCGGATGTGTGGTCGCTCGGGGTGTTGCTGTATCACATGCTGACGGGCAAAGCGCCGTTCGTTGCCGAAACGGTCCCCTCGGTGCTGTATAAGATCGTTCACGAAAAGCCGATTCTGCCGCCGTCTGTGCCCGAGGAGATGGCAGCCGTGTTGGGGCGTGCTCTCGACAAGAACTCGGACCAACGGTTCGCCTCCGCCGGCGCCCTCGCCGCTGCTTTCCGGGCGACGCTTTCGGACCCGACAGTCGTCACTCATCCGGCGGTTTTGCCGCCGCCATCACCGCTACTGGTGCCCGTTGCGCCACTCGCCGCCGGGGGGGTAGGACGTGCAGTGCTGTCCGCGGGCAGAGCGTTCGCACCTCGGGTACCCCGCCCGCTGACGACGGCCTCGCCCCGCCGCGCACGCCCGACCTGGCAAATTCCTGCGCTAATCACATTATTCGCTCTCGGAGGCGCATCCGTTGTGCTATCGCAGCGGGGCCGCGACAACGCTCCCCTAGGAGCGTCCGATCGAAGGACTGCCTCTTCCTCATTGCCGGAGTTAAGTCCGCCACCGCCACCACAACCATCCGTGGCGGTGGGTTCCATGGAAGTACGCCCCGGACCCGCGGCGAGCGACAAACCCCGGCAGGTCGCTATGGCCACGCCGAAAAAGAATCCGGTACGGATCTTTTCGGCGAAGGTGACGCAGATACCGAAAAAACAACCGACCGCCGTCGAAACACCAGTCGCCAGAGTAAAGCCTCCGGCAATCAAGGCGACGCCGAATGCGAAGGCAACGCCGGACGCACCGTGGAAGCGCGGCGTGTTACTCCCACCGCGAGCAGGGGAAGGGGTAGAGCGCATGGTGCCCGGTACGGAGCCGAAAGCGACCCCGCCCGTATTTATCCCGGAAGCGAAAGCAACTCCGCCGGTGCTTCCTACGCCCGCTCCTGCGCCGAGTCGTCAGCCCGAACGCCCCGCGGAGCCGACACCCGCCCCGCG
>JACMMA010000328.1 GCA_014379275.1 Armatimonadota bacterium
GACGACCGGCCCGCAGTGATAAATGATCCCACCCGAAAGATCGACACCCGCGGGCAGCGCACCACCGGTGTGAAGATATTTATGGACCGCATCGCGCCCGGTAAATAACGTGCCGGAGATCAATACTTCGTCGCCCGACCGTAGGGAGCGGATGGTTTCCTCTGAGAGAGGGGTTTGCAATCGTACTTGTGCCATAATTCAGTTCCGCACCCATTATACACAACGGAGCCAGAGGGGAAGTCGCTGTCAACGAATTTTGCCGAGTTCTTTCCCCACGTCACCGAGTAGTTCGGCGATCCCAGCATACGCTTCCGCGTTCTCGTGAAGCGTACGCACTGTTTTCTCCGCATTGTCCATGCTGTCCGCCCCGATCAGCGACAGAAGAAGGTCCCGTTCGGCGATTATTTCCGTAGCCCTGTCGGCCTGTGCCGCGATCCGCGCTTGCAATGCGTCGGCTTCGGCGCGAGCCATTTGTGCGAAACGTTCGGCGTCTCGAAGGCGGTCTAAAGCTGACTCGGTCGACAGGTCGTCACCGAAGCGTGCACTGACCCGCGCACTTTCCGTTTCCATTCGTTGCAGTTCGTCCGCATTTTGTTTCGCGGTATCACGCAGATTGCGGACCTCTTTGACGACTTGGAGCGGGTCGGACGTGCCGAGAGCTTGTCCCAGCACCTCGCGGTATACCTCTTCCATTTGTGCCTGAGCCTCAAGCCCAGTGACCGACGCCGACAGGGTGCGCATCCGCGCCGCGATCTGCGCCGCGGTTGCATCCGCGCCGAATTCTATTTCGAGCGATTCCTGACCGCTACGTAGTTCGATCAGTTCAGCTTCCTGATGCACGACCCGCTCGGACAAGTTTTCAATGGTAGCCAGAAGATTCACTATCTTCTGGCGCACTTCCGCCGGTCCTGGCAACAGTCTACTGCCCGATCCGACGTCGTTTTCCACATCGTCGGAAACAACGGCAGACAAGAAGGCGTCCACTTTTTCGATAGAACGTTGTGGCAGGTGTGGCTCGATCGCCTCAAGCAGGGCGGCGAGGAGACCGGCACGAAGCGGGAGCGCGTTGTCGGGGTTATCGCCTGCGAATTGATAGCCCATCCGGCTGTTCAATTCGAACCAGAATGCTTTCAGCCTGGTGAAGGCAAGCAACGCGGCGGTTTGGAATTCGGCGAGGTCTTCCGTATCTCGAAGTCCTTCGATGACACGATCTCGGACTGTTCCGATGAAATGCCGCTCGGCGAAGGCTTCGTCGTCTGTTGCCGTTGACCAGTCATCAATACGTTCGTTCCAAGCAGATTCCAGTTCTATACCGGTCAGAGCCTCGAAGAGAGGCGATGTATAGTTTTTCTCTGTTTGTTCACTCGATTCGGCACGGATTTTTTCAGGGTCGGAAGTGCTGTAAGCGTCTTCACCGGTTGAAGGGGAAGGCACATCGGGGCTGACTGGCATCGGTAAATCTTGCTTCGTTTCTAACCACACGGACTACTATTTCGTTTGTGCTCACTGTCCGGAAGTAAGTATATCCGATAACCCGCAACGAAGACGCGCGGGTTTTACTGCACGTTAAGAATCTCGAAAGTTGTTTTGCCCCCCGGGGTCGCCACGGCTATCTTGTCACCGATCTTGCTGCCCATCAATGCCACTCCCACCGGGGAAGACACCGAGATATGTTCCGACGAAGTGACGTTACCAGAACTGCCGACAAGTGTGAATATCAGCTCCTCGTCGTAATCGAGGTCGCGCACGGTGACGACGGAACCAAGACCGACGACGCCCGATCCCGCAACGGCTTCCGCAATTACGGTGGCGCGGTCGAGCAGTGCCTCAATGTCTTTCATCCGACCGCTGATAAAGCCTTGCTGACGCTTCGAGTCCTGGTAATCGAAGTTCTCCGAAAGATCGCCGAGGTCGCGGGCTTCGCGGATACGTTCGGCGAGGGCTGGCATTTCGACGCTCCGCAACTGGGTGAGTTCTTCTTCGAGTTTACGCCGCTCTGAGGCGGTCATTTGAAATTCACTGATCATTCTTCTTAACACGAGTGTACCGGTTTCAGGATCAAAGGGAAACGCCCCGCAGGGTACTATGCGGGGCGTAAACACTTTCCGTCGTTGGAATAAGAAATTATACCGACCTACAGCGTCGCTTGCAATAGTTTCTTTGCGTTCTGAGCGACGGATGGCCCTCATGATACAATGCGGTCCGTTAGACTCTGGCAAAGGAACGTTTTCACACGGTTCATGGCTTCTCGCTCTCCTCATTCCGCCTTCCGCTTTGCGGATCCACTCCGTCTTGTCTTGTGGGTTGTCGTGCTGATCGGTGTCGTTGCCGGGGTGCGCTCCGCGTCGTTCCGGTGGAACCGCGAGCAGGACAATCGGCGTGTCGAAATCGCGTTGGACTTCGCCGAACTACGCTCCCTCGCGGCGTCCGAGGGCGTTCCGTTGCCAGAAATACTAAAACAATTCAAAGCGGCAGGGGCAACTTCGGTCGCCGTTCAGGAAGAAACCATCAGCGGTTTGGAAGATGCCCGCCAGATCATGGTACTACCCAGCAATGATGGGATGATCGAGACGCGATTAATCGGAAGCGCGAACAACGGTATCCCTGATCCGCTGTCGGGGCGAATAGAGCGCGCGTTGCGGGAGAAGACGCGGTTTACTATCCGTGCACCGGACGCACAAAATGGTGGCCCGATCATCGCCAATCAGCCGTGGTCGGTTTTACGTGGGGTGGGTATCGGGTTGGACCCGGGGACAGTCGAACTGGTGCATGCCGCCGGATTAGGGATTGTCGGACGAGTGAGCAACTGGAACGGGGTCACACCGCGCGGCCTGGCCTGGACACTCGCCGAACTCAAAAAACAGGGCGCTTCCACGGTGCTTTTCTCCGGAGACGAGGTGCTGGGATATAGAGGCTACGTCGCTGCCCCGAAGGGCCGGACCATCCCCCCCGCCCCCGATGCCGGGGGAGACGGAGCGGGTGGCGAGCGTCCACCGGACTCCGCATCACCTCCGTCTCCCCCGGCATCGGGGGCGGGGGGACTTCCCGAATCTCCGACAACCGACGAGACGCTTCGCTCGCTGGACCTTTTCTATGGCGCCCTGGAATTTGGTAAGCAGAAGGCCGACGGACAGTTAGCGAAAGCAGTGCCGGATCGCGTCGTCCGTGTGCATACCATCCCTGGATCGGAAATGCTGTCCGCGACTGTCCCGGACGCCGTGCAGCGGTTTTCCCTCGCCGCCCGCGAGCGCAACATCCGGCTCCTCTTTGTCCGCCTTTTTTTGGACGAGCCGGATGCGGTGCCGTTCAACACGGATTACGTCGCGAAAGTGGTTCGCGCCCTCGAACGCGGGAACCTGCGAACAGGCACCGCGCACGGATACGGCATGCTGAGCGTCGGCACCGTGCCCCGTCTTCTCATCGGTTTCGCCATCGGCGCGGGCTTCTTACTCTTGGTCGACGCTATCACGGGCGTGTTATCGGGCGGGATGGGCTGGGTGATGAGTGCCGGTTGCTGGGTGGTAGGCATTGGACTTGTCGCTCTGGCGGCTTCGCCGGTCGCCATCGGGGTTAAGCTAGCCGCACTCGCCGCCGCGCTCATTTTCCCCTCGCTCGGGCTTCTCGCGAACGACCTCCTGGATAAAGATACGGCTTTCAAGGCTATCGGTCGTTTTTTGTTTGCGTGCATTGTTACCCTGTTCGGCGTCGCCTGCGTGGTGGGTTTGCTCGCGGACCGGGCGTTCCTGGTGAAAGCCGACGCGTTCATCGGCATTAAAGCGACTCTTTCCGTGCCTGTCTTACTCGTCGCGATCGTGTACGCACTCGACCTGCGGGCGCGCTCTGGTCGGACATTCCTGCAAGCCGTCGGTGAAAACGTGGACCGTTTCGTTCGCGTGTCGCGTCAACCCTTGCTCCTCTGGCAGATTGTCGCCGCGACGGCCGCACTGGGTTTAGTCTTCGTCATTCTTTCGCGTAGCGGAAATGAGAGTGCTGTCGGCGTGTCGGAGTTGGAGCTGAAAATCCGGGCCGTCTTGGACCGCGTTTTTCTCGCCCGTCCGCGTTTCAAGGACGTATTCGGTCACGCCGCGATGGTGCTTTCTTTGTTCCTGTTTGTGCGAACCCGTCAACGCGTCTGGGCATTGCCTTTGTTTATTCTGGGTGTTTTCGGTCAGGTGTCCTTGCTGAACACGTTTTGCCACCTGCACACGCCCCTCGCGGTCAGCCTGTGGCGGGCGTTTCTGGGTATTGCGCTCGGGTTGATTATCGGCAGCGTTCTGTTCGCTTTATTAAATCGGTTCGTGCTCCGACACGCCAAATCAGGCATGGCAGGCGACAATCCGTGAAAGTCGCTGCTCTCGGATATTACGGGTTTGGCAATCTGGGCGACGAGGCCGTTCTTTCCGGGATCCGCACCGCGCTGGCGACGGAACCGACGTTCGACGGGACGCAGTTCGTTGTGCTGTCAAATTCTCCTGGCGCCACGACGTCCTTGCATCCCGGCGTCCTTGCCGCGAACCGCTGGAAGTTGCGTGAGGCGGCGACCGCGCTGACCGGCACCAACCTTTTTATTCTGGGGGGTGGCTCCCTCTTACAGGACGCGACTTCGGTCAAGTCCGTGATCTGGTACGCGCTGATGGCACGAATCGCGCGCGCAAAATCGAAACGTGTTTTGTGGTGGGGACAGGGCATCGGGCCGCTCCGATCGAACGTCTCACGATTCCTGGTACGGCACATGGCGAATCAGGCGGACGCGATTACCGTTCGGGATGAAAAATCTGCCGA
>JACMMA010000329.1 GCA_014379275.1 Armatimonadota bacterium
GAGTCGTCCCGAAATCTGCCGATGTTATGCATCGCAGAATCCGGGATGACTCATGGAAAAGGTGCCAGCCCTACTCGATCGACTGACATACCCGATTTATTTTTCGTTTTTCGGCCGCGTTGATCACCGTGCCCCGGCTTCGCCGTGTTCTTCGCCTTCTGGTTGTTATCAGCGGCTAGCGACCGACCGACGTCCACCTGGTCTTCCGTAAATTTCCCGTCCTCGTCGCGACGCACGTACCGTTTATCGCTCTCGTTCGGCTTGATCAACTCGCGCTTTTCTGCCATAACATGATCCCTTTCCGCGCCCCCCGGCGCGAATCCATGTGAGCCTGTTTGATCAGTGAATTATAGATCGAAGTGCGTAGCGGTAAACCTCGGTGACGATGGAATATCACCGAGGTATAGCTACTTTGTTACCTCGGTGCAGAAACTATCCACCTCCACCGAAGAACCAGGGTTTAGCCAGTCATTATGCCTGGTACGCACGATTCAGCGAGAAAAAAGTATATAATGTCCGGGTGAGACGCGACAGTACGTGAGGATGCACGCGCCCGCACGGTGAATAGTGCGCGGCATTGTTGGGAAGGGGAACCCGTCGGATCATGGCAGATGTTTTCTCGTACCAGGAAAGGCGCTCGGCTGCCCCGGACAAAAGATCGTCTATTTCGGATACCGGCGTCGCACTGCGGATGCAGTTGTTCGGGACCATGGAGGTTCGTGTCGGCGGGGAGCCGATGCCACGTCTGCGTTCGCGCAAAGGGTTGTGGCTACTTGCGCTGCTCACGCTCCGTGCGGGGCGCGACGTAGAGCGCGACTGGCTCGCGGGGGTACTCTGGCCCGAGCACCGCGACGACGCTGCGCGACGGAGCTTGCGTCAAAGTCTGCATGACCTGCGCTCTGCTCTCGGACCGGAAGCGACACGTTTGTCGTGCGAATCCCCCCGCACGCTCCGCCTGGATATTTCGTCCGGCGCGTGGGTAGACGTGGTCGAATTCGACGCCGCAACCTTGGCACCCCGCTACGAACGCCAGCCTGAGGCACTGGAAGCCGCGATAGACCTGTATCGCGGCCCGTTGTTGGAAGATTGCGCCGAGGAGTGGGTTCTGGAGGAGCGGCGGCAGAGAGTGCAGCAATATCTGGCGACGCTCGAAACGCTCGCCGCTACAGCGACGATATACTCCGGTCACACCGTTTCGACTAACTATTTGCGCCTCGCGATAAGCGTCGATCCACTTCGCGAAGATCTTCAGCGCGCCCTCATGAAATCCTTGGCTGCAGACGGTAGCATTTCCGCCGCTCTTCTCATTTTTCGCCAATTTCGTACGCACCTATGGCAGGAGATGGCGACCGAACCGGATGCCGAAACAACGGCGTTGTATCGGCGACTGCGAGACGAGGCACGAAAAACGGCACGTATAGATGCGGCAGTCGAACCGGCGTCTGCGGAACCAGTCATCGCCAATCCGAGTCTAGCTTTCCTCCCCCGACCCCGTACGGAACTGATCGGACGCGAGGCGGATGGAGAAGAGGTCATTACTCACCTCACCCGTTCGCGTCTGGTGACCTTGACGGGAACAGGAGGGGTCGGGAAAACGCGCCTATCTCTTCAGGTGGCGGAAAAAATGGCGGATGAATTCGAGGGCGGTGCGCGGTTTGTTGATCTTGCCCCATTAACCGACCCCATGGACGTTCCTGAGGCGGTCCGAAAGGCACTCGGAGTGGCACAAAAGGGAGAAGAAGCACGGCAACCACTCATCGAATTTTTGTGCCGCACCCTGTCTTCCCGCCTACTTCTTCTGGTACTGGACAACTGCGAACAGGTACTGGATGCTTGCGCAACACTAACGGATGCACTGCTTACCACGTGTCCCGGCGTGCGCATTCTCGCCACGAGTCGTCAGGCATTGGGATTGCGCGGCGAGGTAATCTGGCGTGTCCCTTCGCTCGCGGTGCCTCCCGCCAATTCAGACACAGCAGAGTACGAAAACTATGCCGCCATACGTTTGTTCGTAGCACGTGCTCAGGAAGCCGAACCCTCTTTTCTACTGACACCTCGGAACGCCGCGGCTCTTGCGCGGGTGTGCCGCCGTCTCGATGGTATTCCTCTGGCGATAGAGTTAGCGGCGGCACGTGTTCGGGCACTGACGGTAGAAGAGATCGATGCCCGTCTGGACAATCAGTTCCGTCTCCTGACGGGCGGCGACCGTGCCGCGCTGCCGCGTCAGAGAACATTGCAGGGTGCTCTCGATTGGAGTTGGGATCTGCTGACGGAGCCAGAAAGGTTGTTGCTTTCTCGCCTGTCCGTATTCGCCGGGGGAACGACTCTGGAAGCAGTGGAGTCTGTTTGTGCTGGGGAGTTGGTAGACGAAACAGAAATTCTGAACCTCATAACGGCACTCTTGGACAAAAGCTTGGTGGTCGTGGAAAAGCGCGAAGGGGTAACGACACGCTACCGGCTACTGGAAACAGTGCGGCAATATGGACGTGACCGCCTGACGGAGCGCGGAAACTCGGAGGCCGTGACCGTCCGCACCCGCCATCAGGAATACTTCCTTGCTCTAACCCACAGATTGACGGCAAATCGGGGGATACAGAAAATAGAAAAGCTGGAGCAACTGGAAGGCGAGCAAGATAACCTGCGAACCGCGCTGGAATGGCAGGAACAAACAACGCCGGGGAAGCGAGACGTTGCCCTGCGTATATTAGATCTGGCAGGTGCTCTGGGCAGTTTCTGGTCGTATCGGTCTAATGTGCGCGAGGGGAGAGAGTACTTGCGTGCCGCGCTTTCGTTCGCTACCGAAGCGTGGGGCGATGAGAACGATAACTCTTATCTGACGGCGCGGGCGAAGGCGCTGCGGGCAATATCGTCACTCATGCGTGAACAGGGCGACTATAACGAGGCTCAAACTTTTTACGAGGAAACGGTAAAAACCTATCGTCATTTGGGAGACCGGCATAATGTCGCCTCCGCCCTCAGCGAGATGGGTGTGCTCGCACAATTTCAGAGTGACTATCCGCGCGCTCAATCCTTGTTAGAGGAAGGGCTTGCGGTATACCGGGAACTGGAAGACCGTGACTGTATTGCAATCTCGCTGTCTGCGCTGGGGGTGCTCGCGGGTAGCCTGGGGGAATTAGACCAGGCTCATGCTTTGTTGGAAGAATCGCTGATGATTTTCCGGCAAACGGGAAGTCAGCGCGGCGTCGGAGTAGTGCTTACCAATCTCGGTATAAACGCGCGAGACCGGGGCGATTATACTGTTGCCCGTCACTTATTTGAAGAGGCATTAGGGATTCACCGTGAGATGGGGAATCAGCGGAGTGTCGCGATTGCGCTCCTGAATCTGGGAGGAAGTCTGTGCGACCTGGAAGACTATTCCGCGGCGGGAAATGGGTTGGACGAGGCACTGGCGATTTTTCGGCAAGCAAGTAATAAACAGGGCATTGCGACAACGCTTACCGCGCTCGGTATGGTTGCCAACTACCAGAACGATCCTGCTCAGGCACGTTCGCTGTTGTCTGAGTCTCTACGATTGCATCGCGAGTTGGGCGACCGAAAGAACGTCGCCGCTGCTCTGCAAGCTGTCGCCGCCGTAAATGCCGCACAGGAAAGATGGGTGGAAGCGATGCACCTGTGGGGAGCGGTAGAAAGGTTACGCGAAGTGCTGGGGACGCCTTTGCTACCCGGCGAACGCCGCGAATACGAACAGCAGGTATCTCGTGCCCGTATGACGTTGGGTGAAGAAGCTTCCCACTCTGCCTGGGCCGAGGGGCGGGCTATGGATTATAACGATATTTGCGATCGTGCTGTTTCCTGAATCGCACGACCGGTCGGCAGGATTCTGACCGGTCGTGCGACTGTTACATAGCACAAAACATGGGGCGGACGGATCTACGAAACCTCCCAGTCGTACGTCAGGCGATAGACGCCATCATGACCGCGGAACTCTATCGTCGCGGGCGGCGAGGTCCGACTGCCATTCCCGAAGTCGCCGTTGGGACCGACAGAGATAGACACGCTCTGAAGCGGGAAAGGGTCATCGTTGAAAGCGGAAACTATCTTGTCTTTAACGTAAGCGACTATGAGAGGCTTGACTTGCCCCCAAACGGCTTTCCAGTCGATGTCGAGACCGGCGAGGCTGGCGACACGCCGTTGTGCCATTTCCTCCTGTCTCTTTTTGTTTATTTCCTCCACGACTTTGGCGTAGAGTTTTTCCAGGGCGGTATCCATGCCGCCACTGTCTTTCTCCACGAGAAGCAACCCCGCGGTGACACTCCCGCCGCCGCTCGGCAACCCGAGCGTGACGAAACGCCGTGCGGGACCGAAGTTTTTCACATCGCCGTCGTCGAAATGCGCGTATATCTCCGACTGCCCGGCTTTCACAGTCTGTCCGTTGCCGTCAATACCGAACCCACCGAGAAAAATCTCGTCGTTGCCGACTCTTTCGGCGAAGCCGCCACCCGTTTCATCGACACACCTCACATTGTGAATGCGAAACGTTACTTGTGTACTCATATTTGTTCCTCACTGTCTTTGTCGGTGAGCGTTAATCGGAAAGTCCGGTACGGCAGAGACGCCCGCTTCCTGCGCTGGATAGATGCCATTGGGCGAACTCAGTGTGGCTACTCATCTGAGTCGGGTCGGGTCGAAGCACTTGCCCGGTCCTACCAACGGATCGCTCTTTAGCGGCGTACAGCCACCATCACAGTCGAGCCACTTGACCATCCAGGGGGCGACATCGTCCGCTTTTCGGTCAAGAAGTTGTTCCCATCCGATGCTCTTAGTGTGTCCGTCCGCGAACACCATGTTGGTACGCTGGCTATGTCGCAGGGCGGCGGATTCCGGGAA
>JACMMA010000050.1 GCA_014379275.1 Armatimonadota bacterium
TGATCACGGCGGACGACTTGAAAGGCTACAAACCCGTCGAACGCACTCCGCTACGCGGAACCTATCGCGGTTACGAGATTATGACGATGCCACCGCCGTCGTCCGGCGGGGTCGCGCTGGTTGAAATGCTCAATATGCTGGAAGGGCACGATCTCAAAGCGATGGGCGACTCGTCCGAGGCGCATCATCTGATGATCGAAGTGATGCGCCGCGCGTTCGCCGACCGCGCCGAGTTCATGGGCGACCCGGATTTCGTGCGCGTCCCGACGAAAGGGTTGATGTCGAAAGAGTACGCGACGAAAACAGCCGCGACAATAAACCCCGCCCGCGCGACCCCGAGTGCGGAGCTGCGTCACGGCGACCCGACGCCCTATGAATCCAAGGAAACCACGCATTATTCCGTTGTGGACGCCGACGGCAACGCGGTTTCTACCACGTACACGCTGAACGAGAGTTTTGGGAGCGGTGTCACGGCGAAAGGAACCGGCATCCTGCTCAACAACGAGATGGACGATTTCACGAGCAAGCCCGGCGTCCCGAATGGCTACGGATTAGTACAGGGCGAGGCGAACGCCATCGCGCCCCGCAAACGCCCCCTCTCCTCCATGACGCCGACGATTTTAACCAAAAACGGCAAACTGTTTCTGGTTGTCGGCACCCCCGGCGGCCCGACGATCATTACGCAGGTTCTGCAGATTATCGTTCACCTCGTCGATCGTAACCGCTCCCTGTACGACGCGATCGCCGCCCCGCGCCTGCACCAGCAGTGGCTACCGGATACCGTGGACGCCGAACCGTTCGCGCTTTCCGTGGACATGCGCCGGGCGCTGGAAGCGAAGGGGCACCGTTTCTCCACGACTAGCGTTCTCGGCGGCCGCTCCTACGGCAACGCGCAGGGCATCCTGATCGAACCCGACGGAACCCGCGTCGGCGCGTCCGACCCGCGCGGAACGGGGGCGGCAGTCGGTTACTAGCGAGGACGCGATATGCTCACTTTGGAAGAAGAGACCTTGACGACTCTCAAGGAAGACCTCGACAACGGAAAAATAATCAGAAGTGACGACAGTGAACACATCAGCACTATTCTAAAAATTTTTGGCAAAAGCTTTCCTTACGATACAGCACAGGAGACAATATCTACTGATTATTTTGACGAGAGTGTCAGCTACCTGTTACAAAATATCACTTTCTTGATGTCATCTGACTACGCGAAGATAATCATGATCAGTGATAGCGATCTGTCATTCGCCCTTACGTTTACCTATGAATCACTGTCCAAACATGCAGAGACCGTTTTATCTCTTCCACAGCACAAATACTTTTTTGCCGAAGATTATTCGTGGTGTATTTTCTTTAAAATGGAAGGCTATATGGGGGTAGCAAAACCGTTGCCAAATCAATAGGCTTGCTTACATACAGTTATGGATACTAGAATCCTGACCATGCGATTCCAGTCCCTAACTTCTTGGACGCGCGTCCCCAGAGTGTGGCACAGCGAGTCAGGGCCATATGTTTAAACCCTTATTCGCCCCATAAGCCGTAACTTTCTCAAGAATGCGTTCCTATCCAGGCACCTAAATATTGACTCCTGAATTTTTCCTATAGCCCGTACTCGCGGCGGAGGAGATTCTCGAACCGTGCGCGGCGTTCGTGTATGGAGGCGTGCGGGCGACTCCAGCGGGCGACGGTCCGCTGGAACTGCCCGGCGATACCCTCACCCGACGTGTCCGAACCGAACACGCCGTCCAGGTCGCGGTGGTCGAGCAGATGCCGCTCGAACGACTCGAACAGGGCGACGCATTTGCGGGCGTTGTAGCCCATCGCCACCGTCAGGTGCGCCGCGTACTCGTCGGCGGCGTCCTCGAAGGCGGGGGCGCGGAATGGTAGGCTACACGCTTCCACGAGCAGCCCCGCCACCACGCCCCCTGGCACGTTTTTCAGCATTTTGAGCGTCGGGGCAACGCGGCGCACGTGCCCCAGATCGTGATGCGCGGCTTCGTGCGCCAGTACGAACGCAACCGGCTCGTCGCCGGGGAACTCTTGAAGCAGTTCGCGGGCTATATAAATATAACTCCCCGGCAGCGCGAACGCGGTCCGCTCCCCGATCCACAGCAGTTCCGCCTGGAGCGAGAACGGACAGGCGCCGCGCACCGGACAGCGGGCACGCACCGCGTTCAGCCGTGCCATGACACGCCCGACCTGATCCGTCGCCCAGGCTTCGGTCTCCACCGCGAATCGGGCGGTCAGATGGCGGTGGAACCACGCGCCCAACGTCGCGTCGTCGGCGTCAAACGGTAGGTCATTAAGCGGGTCGTTATTCGTGCCAGAGGGCGTGGTTGTCATGACGCTTTGACCCGTCCGAGTGGCGTCCTGTTGCACGCCCTCGCCGCCTGCGATAGTTCACCGGTGTGCTCGGTGAGCGGAGCATCCCTTGTGCAGAGCCCCGCGTGCGGGTAAGTTAAAACCATGACCATACGATTTCGCTCCTTATCCTCCTGGACGCCGATCCCCGGCGCATGGCGCAACGGCTTGCGAATGCCGGGCAAACTGAATTATCCCTCCATCATAAAGCGGTTCGAGACGGAGTTATCCGAACTCAAAGCGAGCAACGTCTCCATTGAGAGCGGGCACTCCAGCGACGACCTGCGCCTCGACGGGCACTTGAAACAGACCGCGAAACCGCCGCGCTTCCCCGGCGTGATCGTCCGCCTTTATGCCGACGTCTCGCACGGCACTCCTGGTGACGCCAAAAAGCCGCTCGGTCCGCTCTGGTTCCACTGCAACACCTACGACGATTGGCAGGCGAACCTTTGGGCGATTGCGATGACCATGGAGCGATTACGCGCCATCGCGGCATACGGCACCGCCACCGAAGCCGAGATTTACGCGCTGTTCGCCGACGATTCCCCACGGGCGTCCGAGCGGGACGAGGACCCGACCGAGGGGAGCGGTAAAAAACAGTCCCGTGGCTCCCGCGCGAAGCAAAGCACGGCGAACAACGCAGGACCCGACTTCCGGCGACCGGCACCGCCGCGTTCGGAGGACCCGGTCAAATTGAACGCCGCCCGCACTCTACTGCGCGAAGCCGCCGAGGATGACGACCCCCGGTTCGCCAAGATCATGCTGGGCGACCCCGCGCTAGCCAAACGCGTCTTCGTCGCGGCGACGATGAAAGCCCACCCGGACTTGGACGGCACCGACAACCGGATGCGGACCGTGAAGGAAGCGTGGGAAGTTTTGAGCCAGTGATGCGAGCCGGACGGTTCACCGTCCGGCTCGCTGTCCGACCGATGACCCGCCCCGAAAAACACCCTCGTCCCCCGCCCTATTTTTTCGATAGAATACACCTATCATGTACTCCACCGCCGCTAATACTACGCAACGTCCGTTCATCGATCTGTCCTCGGACACCGCGACGCGCCCGACCGACGCGATGCGTCACTTCATGGCGTCCGCGCCCGTCGGCGACGATCAACGCGGCGAGGACCCGACGGTGAACGCCCTGCAAATCGAAGCCGCCGCGCTCCTCGGCAAAGACGATGCGCTTTTTCTGCCGTCCGCGACACTGGCGAATCAGATCGCGATTCGTGTCCTGACGCGCCCCGGCGACGAGGTGTACTGCCACGAACACGCACACATCCGGCTGTACGAAGGCGGCGGACCAGCGGTGCTTTCCGGCGTGCAACTTTGCCCCCTCCCCGGCATACACGGCACGTTCGCGCCGGAAGTTCTGCGCGGCGCGGTGCGTCCGCCGGACCCACACTTCGCCCGGCCCCGGTTGGTATGCCTGGAAAACACGCACAATTTTGCGGGCGGCACGGTCTGGCAACGCGACGATCTAACGGCGGTAGCGCACGCCGCCCGCGAACTCGGTCTATTTCTGCACCTGGACGGATCACGCCTGATGAACGCGGCGACCAGACTCGGGGTTCCCGCGGCAGAGGTCGCGGAGCCGTTCGACACGGTGACACTGTGTTTGTCGAAAGGACTCGGCGCGCCGGTCGGTGCCATTCTCGCTGGAAACAAGACGGCGATCAACGAGGCGCGGCACTGGAAGCAGGTTTTCGGAGCCGGAATGCGCCAATCCGGTATCATCGCGGCGGGCGGTCTGTACGCCCTGCGCCACCACATCCCGCAACTCGCCGACGATCACGCGAACGCAACAAAGTTAGCACAGGGGTTTTCCGAGATTCCCGGCCTAACACTGGACCCGCACCCGGAAACCAACCTGGTTTTCGTGAACATCGCAGGCACCGGGCTTTCCGGCGACGAAGCTCAGGCGCGGCTGATGGAACGCGGCGTGCGCTGCTCGGGCGGCGGGCACCGTCTGCGGTTCGTGACGCACTTAGACGTTTCGGCATCGGACATCGACCGGACTATTGCCGTCGCCCGCGACGTATTTGGAAGTGCAGCAAGCCCCCCAACCCCCAATTCTGGGGGAGCCGGAGGGGATATCATGGCGGAGCACTCACTGGTGGGGCGCGACGCCCCCTCTTCCTCCCCTCCGGCTCCCCCAGAATTGGGGGTTGGGGGGCTCTCCCGCTAATGGACGTCGCCCTCCTCGGCGCGTCCGGCGACTGCGGGCGTGAGATCGCCGCGCAACTGGTCGCGTCACGCCTGCTCGCCCCAACCGAGCGGTTGCAGTTAATCGGGCGCGAGGGAAGCAGTTCGGCGCGGGTGCTACACGGCTTTGTGTCCGACCTGCTAGACGCGCACGCGGAGTATGCCCCGGAATTAGATGTCGCGCTCTCGCCTGAAGAAATTGTCGCCGATCTGTGGATCGTCGCCTGCGGCGCGACGCCGGGGACCGACGCAGGGCGCGGCGACCGCGCTATGCTCGCCGCCGCGAACGCCCCGATCTTCGGCATGTACGCCGACGCGCTGGCGCGGAACGGGCAGGGACACGAGATTGTCGTCGTGGTATCGAACCCCGTGGAACTGGCGACCCTGCTTTTCGCCCGTGCCGTCGGGCGGGACCGCGTGCTCGGGATCGGCGCGTATCAGGACTCCCTACGCTTCCGCCGCGAGATCGCCGCCGATTTAGGCGTGCGCCGTCAACGCGTTTCCGGGTTCATGATCGGCGAGCACGGTGACGCACAGATGCCGGTCTGGTCGAGTGTGCGGGTGTTCGGCATGGAAGCCGACGAACTCGCCGACGCCGTGACGCGCCTTCGCGCGGGCACCGAGTCGCACGATTTCGTCGCCACCGCCCGCGCCGAAACCGCTCGCTTGCTGGGGATGGTGGAAACCGGACATATCGCCGAAGCGTTCGCCGAAGCGGACCGGTTACCGCCCGACGTGCGTGTCGTCGTGCGCCCGTTTATCACGCACTATTCCGGTTCCAAGACCGTGCGGGCGACCGCGAACGCCACGGTCAGTCTGGTCGAACGGCTCCTGGCGGGCGACGACGTTTTCTTGGCGGGTCAGGTACTTCTGCACGACGGCGAGTTTCACGGGCTCCCGGCGGTCCCATTCGGCGTACCGGTGATCGCGTCGGCGGGCGGGATACGGCGCGTCGTGGAACTGCCGCTCACGCCGGACGAGGAAGCGCGGGTACAGTCCATCGCCCGCGTCACGGAAGCGAAGGTAAACACATGGCTGAGGTTATAGACGAACCGACAATAAACGCCGCCGACCCCCCGGCACCCCCCCTCACCCAAACCGAACGCTACACCTTCGTGGTGAAAGTCGCCGACCGACCGGGCACGCTGGAGATCATCGGGGCGACGTTCGCGCATCGCGGCGTTTCGCTTTCCGCGACCGTCGGCTGTGACGGCTCCCTTGACCCCGACGGACGCGCGACGATAACGCTTCATTTCTGCTCCACGCCACGCCGCAAGGAAGTGCTCCGTGCCACCCTTTCCCGTCTGAACCGCGTGCTATCCGTGCGGGAAGTGCCGTCCGGGCTGGTACAAGCGGTCGCCCTGGTTCGCGTCGCGCCGGACGCCGGGCTACCGCTCACCGAAGCCGCCGTCTTCCCGCTCCCCTCGCCGGGGCGCGAGCCGGTCTACCGCCTGATCGGCACGCCCGAAGCCGTCGAATCCGCGATCCGCGCGTGGCGCACGGCGGGCAAACTGCGCTCGGTATCCTACGGAGTGCTCGCGGCAGATTAGAATAGAGGAGTCAGAATGCCATCACTCAAGCCGAAAATTAAAGAAGAGTGGCGGGCAACAGTGCCCGCGAAGTCGTTCTGGATTGCGGTCCTCGCTGTCGCGGTTCCGCTGTGTATAGTCGGTTTCTACACCATAGAAACGGGGCAGGTCCCCAAAATACCACCGACGTTTCACCTTGCCTTGCTAGTAGTTCTCGGAGTCATCGTCGTCTATCAACTATTCAAGTTTGGTCGCCGCGCATTCCCTTTCCCACGGATCATTCACCTTCTCGGATTCACCTTATTGTCATCCAGCATACTGATGGCACCGGGCACTCCGGGAAAATCGGTATTGGACGCGGCTGGGTCAATGTTTCTTGGAATAAGCGTCCTTCTCATGCTGTTCCGGTTTGGGAAGCGTGACGATGCGTCCGCTCCCGCCCCGTCCAACGACTGAGCGCACCGTCTTAGATCCGGGAGTAATATCGCGGCTCCTTCAATGCGCGTCGGCAGGTGGACCGCCCGCCGCGGCTTTCGGTGCCCGGAGCAACAGGATCGCGGGAGAGACGGCGAAAAAGGTCAGCATGATCAACGTGAACGAGTTGTTGTATGCCATGGTCATCGCCTGCTCCGCGACTGTGCGACTGATCAGCCCCAGAGATATTCCCTGTGCCTGGGCGAAGGAATAGCCGTGCGCCAGCAGTAACTGCATATGCTCCTGTTGCCGTTCGAGAAGCGCGGGGTTACCCGCATAAACATATTCGGACAGATGACCCCGGTGAAAATGAGTCATGTTCGTGACATAGGTTCCCAGAACCGCGATCCCAAACGATCCGCCCATCTGCCGGGTCAGGTTGATCAACCCCGCTCCCTGTTGAATCTCCGGTCCCTTCAAACTGCCGAAGGCTACCAGATTGAGCGGGGTAAACAGGAACCCCAGACCGATGCCACGGACGAGCAATGCCAGACGCACGTCGGCTTCGCCGGTCTGTGTCGTCAGGTGCGAAAGCATCCACATCGAGACGGGAAAGATGATCGCTCCGATACCGATCAGCACGCGCGGGTCCACTTTCGCCTTGCCGTTCAACAGTGCCCCGCAGATCATTACCACCACACCGGTCGCCACACCGCCGGGCAATAACGCGAGACCGGTCTGTGTCGGCGTGAAGTGGATCACGGTTTGCGCGAACAGCGGGAACAGATAGATACCCCCATATAATCCGAATCCCAGTGCCATAAACATCAGTAGCGACGCCGCGAACTGCTTATTTTTGAGCACCCGCAGGTTCACGACTGGGGAAGGATTGCGCGGCGAGAGTTGCCACCAGATCAGCGCGGCGAGAGTGACCACGGAAATCACGGTCAAGCGGACGATGAGCGCACTCTCGAACCATTCGTCTTTGTTCCCCTCTTCCAGAACGTACTGCAGGGAACCGAGTCCCGCAGCGAGCAGGCTGATTCCCAGCCAGTCGGCTTTGGGAAGAACGGCATCGGGTTTGCGCGGCGGGTCGGAAAGAAACGATCCGACCAGAAAGAGCGACAAAATTCCTATCGGGATGTTGACATAGAAACACCACGCCCAGGTGTAGTTATCCGTGATCCATCCGCCCAGCGTCGGTCCCAGGGTCGGGGCGATGATGATTCCGAGCAGGAAAATCGCCTGCACAATCCCCTGCTCACTCGCCGGGAAGATCTGACGCAACGTCCCCTGCGCGGTCGAGAGTAACGCCGCGCCGCCCGCTCCCTGCAAGATTCTCCATAATATGATTTCGCCCAGACTCTTCGAAAGGCCGCAAAAGAAGGAGGCGACAACGAACAAGAGGATGGAGAACATCAGGTAGTTTTTACGACCGAACCGCTCGGCGAGGAACGCGGTCATCGGCAGGATAACCACGTTCGCGAGGATATAACCGGTCGAAACCCAGGCGATCTCCGTGGTTGTCGCGCCGAGATTGCCCGCCATCTGCGGAAGGGCGACGTTGATGATGGTGGTGTCGAGAACCTCCATCACCGCCGCCGCCCAGAGTCCGGCAAGAATCAACCAGCGGTACCGGGCTACCGTGTCAATGGCGGTATTCGCGGAGGCGGTAGCCGGTAGCCGGGGGTCGACTTGATTTGGTTTTGCGGTGGCGACTGCCATTGTTTTACTTTCTCGCGCTCACTACGACCGTGCCCTTATTCGTCAGACGGTCGAAGTTTTTCGGGACGCGTTCCGGGTGCGCCTGTTTATCCGCCGTGTCCACGACGACCACGGTGCTCATGCCCTGTCGCAGTCGGGTGAAATCCTCGGCGGTCGCCCATTTGTCGCCCCCGGTCGACGGAACCAGGGCTATTTTGACCGGGACGCGCTGAACGACTTTGGTGAAGTTTCCGGTCGCGTTGTCGGGCGGTAGCAGTGAAACACTCGCCCCTGTCGCCGCGTTCAGTGTCGCGACGACGCCTTTGAATTTCTTGTCCGGGAACGCGTCCACGTCCACTTCCACGGTCTGCCCGACGCGAATATTCTGCAGTTGGGTTTCTTTCATGTTGGCGGTGATCCAGAGTTTGTCGCCTTCCGTCATCGCCAGTATGGTTTGCCCCGCAGAGATGCTGGTTCCGGCGTTAACGGTTTTGCGGACCACGGTCCCCGCACTCGGTGCGTAGAGATACGTGTCGCGCAGATTGACCTGTGCGGTTTTCAGCGCGGCGGCGGAGCGCGTCAGGTCCGCCTGGGCGGAAAGGATCTGCTGTTTGCGCAGGGTAATCTGTGCGTTCCCGGCGCGTGCCGCTTCCAGGTCCGCCTGTGCCTGTGCGTTCTGAACGTCTGTCGCGCTCAGGTTACTTTCCTGCACCCCGACCTGTAGACCGCCCGCGCGTGCCAGATCCAGACCGGCGCGTGCCACAGAAACCTGTGATTGCGCGGCGTCCGCAGCGCGGCGTGCGGCGACTAGGGTTGCCTGTGCCTGGCTGACCGCGACACGGGCACCGGCTTCCTGTGATCTCGCCTGCGCAACCTGCTCATTCAGTGCCGCGAGGGCAGAGCGTGCGGCTTCCGCCTGGGCATGAATCGCGTCATACTGCGCTTGCGTCACCGCTTCTTGCTGGAGTAATTTCGCGTACCGCGTTTCATCACTCGTCGCCCGATAAACATCGGCTTTCGCGGAAGATACCCGCGCCAGAACCGCACCGACACCACGGCTTGCGGTCTGTACCGCCTGGCGGCTGGCGTTGACCTGTGCTTCCGCCGTGCGTATGTTCGCGGAAATCTGTGCCGCCTGTGCCTGTGCCTGTGCCACCTGGCTCTGCGCCTGGGCGATCTGCGACCGGGTGGTCGCGGTCGCCAGATTGACCTGTGCTCCCGCCCCCTGGGTCCGTGCCTGCTGCGCCTGGATCGCGGCTTGAGCACGCGCGATAGCCGCCTCCGTCGAGGCACGCTGGAACTGGAGGTTCGATTCCGCCTGCGGGATCTGCATCGCGACCGATTTATAGGCGGCTTGCGCCTGGCGCAACGCGGATTCCTGACTACTGTCTTCCAAACGAGCCAGTAGTTGCCCCGCTTTCACGTGGTCGCCTTCGGCGACCGTGAGCGTGGCGAGTGTGCCGGAAATGCGCGGCGATATATTCACGATATTTCCGACCAGATAGGCGTCGTCCGTGGAAACGTGTGTCTGTGACCAGGACCAGTACGAGAAACCGTAGGCACCCCCTCCGAGCAGGATCGCCGTCGCGAGTATCAGGGGAAGCGGGTTTCGCTTCGGCTTCTGTCCGCCGGTACTCGTATCTATGGTTGCCGCCGGGGGCGTCGCGCCGGGTGTCGGGTCGGTGGTAGTCGTGGTCTCTTCCGAAGGGGAATCGTTGTTTTTCAGTTCTGCGGTTGCGGTTGCCATGATAGTTTTCCGTCCTAAATTCTTAAAACCAGTAAAGCCGTTATAATTGGACCGGTTCGCCGGTGGCGTTCGCGAAGCGGGCACGGGCGATCAGATAGTCGTACACCGCGTTCACCTGCGCGTTCTGCGCACGAACCAACGCGGCTTGCGCGTCGGTCACCTCCAGAAATAATCCGACCTGACCTTCGTAGCGTATCTGCGCGAGTTGCCGCGCCGCGAGGGCTTGTGCAAGAGCCGCGTTCGCGGCGTCGATCTGTCGGGCGGCGGTTTGTACGTTCAGGTATGCCTGCCGTGTGAAAAGCGCGGCGTCCGTTTTCGACGATTCCAAATTCGCCTTCGCGGTTTCCACGCGGGTCCGTGCCTCGGTGACCCGCTCCCGCGTCGCCCCGCCGTCATAGAGCGGAATAATCAGCGACGCCGTGATTCCCGCCGTGCGCTCGCGCGGCGTTTGGAACGACGTCGTCGGGAAATAGTTACCCGCCGCCGACAGAGTGAAACCCGGTTCCTGTCCGGCGCGGGCGAGTTTGACGCCCGTTTCCGCCACGCGCACCAGAACCGCGTTCTGCAACACCTCGGGACGCCGGATTTGCGCGGTCTCTATCGCACTATCCGGGT
Source organism: Armatimonadota bacterium (assembly GCA_014379275.1). GTDB lineage: Bacteria > Armatimonadota > Armatimonadia > Armatimonadales > Armatimonadaceae > JACMIU01. Next base: position 10,573 of record JACMMA010000050.1, read on the forward strand.
CGATGCGGAGTTCGGCGGCGGGGACGGTATACGGGGTGGGCGGGTTCGAACCGACGGTGCCCGATAGGGCATTGCTCTCGCCAAACGCCACCCCTTCCACATCTTTCGCATTGATGGGGGCGGTCAGCGGACGTCCGACCAGATTGTTGAATGCCGCGCGGGAAATCTCGGCGTCGTTCCGCGCCCGCGTCAGATCCTGTTCTGCGGCGGCGACGTTGGTTTCCGCACGAAGAAAATCGATCTTCTGACCGATCCCCCCCTCATACAACTTTTTCGCGATGTCGCGCTGACTCTGGACGGCACGCAAAGCGGCTTCGTTGACCTGTACCTGACGCGTCGCGCGAAGATAGTTGTAGAACGTGGTGCGCGCCAGCAAGACCCGCTCCTGCGCGAAACGATCCACGGTGAACTGATCGGCGAGCGTTTGTAATCGCGCCTGCGTTGTCGCCGCCCGCACCTGCCCGGTCAGATCGATGCGCTGGGAAACCCCAATCGTCAACTGCTCGGAATGATCTTGCAACGCGACGAACGGCGGTGCCTCCGGCGTGGTGCGTATTATCGTCGCCGCATCGTAGCGCGTCGCGGAACCGCTCGCGGTGATATTCGGTCGCCCCTCCGCCCGGACAATCCCCTCACGGGCGAGATCGGCTTGCAGGATGCGGCGGGCGTTGGCGAGTGCCGTGCTGCTTTGCAGGGAAGCGGCGATAGTGCGCTCCACGTCGAAATCCGGTGCCAGGTTCGCGCTATCGCCGTTCGCGCCGGGCAATGCCTGAGCGTTCGGGTCCAGTGCGGGCGTCCGGGACGGATTGGACGTGCCTGCACCGGGTGCCCCCCCCTGAGGTGTTGTGTCAGGGTTGGGCACCGTCGGGGCGGTCGGGACTTGCCCCAGCACGGGCGTTATCAGGATGATCGCTGCCACCGCTCCTAAAATAGTTCGTCTCACCTCGTCTCCTTTACACGAAAACCGTCGAGTAATATCGTGATCAATGTATCCACCACGCCATTCGCTCCACTCTCACCCCGTTCGATCAAATCGATGTATTCGGTATCGCGCAGAAAACTGAACATGGTTTGCACCGCGATACGCGTTTCCAGTTCCGGCTTGAATGTCCCATCGCGCTTCGCTTCGTCGAATAAAACAATCAGGCGTCCCAAAAGTCGTTCGTATTCGTTGCGGTATTCGGGATGGGCGCGGATCGTCGGACCCAGGGCATCCCGCACGGTACAAAAATGCGTGAGACGGTGTACAAACTTCCCCTCGAACATATAGCGGAGGGCCGCCTCGATCCGGTCCCATGCCGGCAGATCCGCGGAAAGGCTGTCGACAAACTCCCCCCCATGCTCCAGGGTTCGCACCACCGCACGCACCGCGACCTCTTCCTTGGATGCGAAATAGGTATACAAGGTCGGCTTGGATATATTCGCGCCCGCCGCCAGATCATCCATGGTCATCGCGGCATAGCCACTCTCCCCCATCATCGCGAGGGCGACGGTCAGAATAGACTCCTCGCGCTCGGAACGTTGCCGTTCACGGAGTGAAGGCGGGATAGATGATTTGTCGAAAACTTTACTCAATGGTAAATTACTTTACTTTCCAGTAAAATATACACGATTGTTTACGGTGAGTTCCCAACTTTTCCACGTTCCCTCCCGCCGTTCTGGAGGCGGGAGGCAGGAAAACTCCTGCTGTTGCGGAATACGTCACATCCCAACCTGGGAATGCAACTGGATTATCCCCTGTCGCGTCAGACAGCCAGCACCGTGCAGGAGGAGAATAACGATGCGAATTTCAGGATTGTTGGTCGCGTCGACGCGGGTCGCGGGGTCTGAAAACGGAGACACACGGGAGATCTTCCGCTTCAACGTGGTCAAGGATAAAAGCGGCGCGGTCGTGTACCGCGAAGAAACAAAAGTCGGGATCGCTCAGGTGCAAGATGTGCAAGCGAACGGCGCGAAAATCAAGATCACCACCACGGAGGTAGGGCAGAAAATAGAAGCAGGAGACACGGTTCGCGTCCGGCGAAATTTACCCGCGTGAGTTACAAGCTGTCTTGTTTATGGTGTACTGAAAACGAAAGTGCCTTGCAGGTTGAATAGTCGCCTCCCCGTAAAAACGGGGCTAGTATGGATGCGAGCGTTCGGCGTAATCCGATAGACTGCGGGCAAAATTGATTCGGGTAGTTCGCGCACCGCTATTTTGCAGTGCGCGATTATTTTTACGAATTCGTGTGACCTATCTCGACCATCGCGATAAGGACGAGCCACCGCCCCACAAATCATGTCCGCCATCTGAAGCAGATTGTCCGTGTGCGATTCCTGCATAGAAACCGATTTGATGATGATAGGTTCATCCTTATCGGGCACTTTTGGCGCATTGATCTGCCGCTTGAGTTCGCTCGCTAGCTCATTCCAAAACTGTTTCGCCCCACTCTTACCGAGTTTCACTGTAGCTTCTAATAGGAAAGGGCGTACTACCTCTAACAGATCTAAGCAAGTTTGTTTGTAGAAGGTCGAGTGATCTGCGTTTGTATCCGCCCAACGATCCTTGTCCACGACGACTGCAACGTACCCGAAATTTAGCAGTGCTATAGCATTGAAGAAAGCAGCCCGAACATGGTTCGAATTATCCTTAAAATGAAACTCGAACCGGAGTGACTGGCGTAGTTCCGCCCTGAGGGCATTGATTCTCTTGTCGGCGGCTTGCACATCCTCTTCCGTTTCAAACATGACAAGCACCACTACCATTCGGTCGCTTGAGCCTTGACCCAGTTTTACTCCGGTATCGCCGGACTCATCTACGAATGCAAACGTGTTCTTTGGCATCTTAAAAGTTCACCCTGTTCCTGAATTGGAGCGAATTGGAATTCGCATATAGGTTCAAGTGCCTATGCGAACACACTTCGCAGCCTGTACGGAGTGCGTTAATTTTTATCTATACCATCAAATATTGACGCCCGAAATTTATCAGAGAACGAATTAACAGGCTTTCGTTTGCTTTCGTTTTGGCTTGACTTCGCGCGTTTGGGTGTGTTATCCTGTAGAACTAACTCTGACGCCGCAACGAAAGTACACCCATGCCTAAAGCCCTCATGATCCGCCCCGACGAAGTGCGCCGCGCCGGAGAAGTCGCCTTTTCTCCGATCCCGGTCAACCAGTACGCGAAAACGATGGCGGACGAGTTGGACCGCTTCGCCGTCGAGGACCTGATTCGCATTTACCGCGATATGGCGGTCATTCGTGCTTTTGAAACCATGCTACACGAGGTGAAAACGCAACGTGGTTACAAGGGCCTCCCCTACGACCACCGCGGACCCGCGCACCTTTCCATCGGGCAGGAAGCGTCCGCGGTGGGGCAGGCGTTTCTGCTCGGCGTGGACGATCATATTTTCGGTTCGCACCGCTCCCACGGCGAGATTCTGGCGAAGGGCTTGTCCGCCATCGAGAAACTCCCCGACGACGAATTAGAGAAGGTCATGCGCGAGTTCATGAACGGCGCGGCGCTCAAAGCCATCGAAAAGGACGCCGATACGTCGAGCATCAAAGCGCTCGCGGTGGATTTCCTCCTGTACGGCACCCTGGCGGAAATTTTCGGGCGCGAAACCGGCTTCAACAAAGGCATGGGTGGGTCCATGCACGCCTTTTTCGTCCCGTTCGGCGTGTATCCCAACAATGCGATTGTCGGCGGGTCGGCGGATATTTCGGTCGGCGCGGCGTTATTCAAGCGCGTGAACCAGAAGCCGGGCATCGTGATTGCCAACATCGGTGACGCGTCCGCGAACTGCGGTCCGACCTGGGAAGCCCTGTGCTTCGCGACGATGGATCAGTTCAAGAACCTGTGGGATGACGCCGTGCGCGGCGGATTGCCGCTGATCATGAACTTCGTCAACAACTTTTACGGCATGGGCGGGCAACCGGTCGGCGAGACCGGCGGCTTCGGCATTCTCGCCCGGATGGGTGCCGGGCTAAACCCCGAGCAGTGCCACGCGGAGCGCGTGGACGGTTACAATCCGCTCGCCGTGATCGATGCTATCGCCCGCAAGCGCGACATAATCCAGCGCGGCGACGGTCCGGTGCTTCTCGACACGATCACGTATCGCTTTTCCGGGCACTCGCCGTCGGATGCGTCGTCGTACCGCGAGAAAACCGAGATCGAGGAGTGGCAGGAAGTCGACTCGCTCGTCACGTACAAGAACGAACTACTCCTGAACCGCGTTGCGACCGAAACCGAACTCGCCGGCATCTACGATTACGTCGACGCCGCCATCTTGCGGGCGTACACGAAAGCGATCGACATGGACGCGTCGCCCCGCGCGGATCTGTTCGTCGTCGGTAACTTACTTGAACAGACCATGTTCAGCAACAATCGCGTCGTGTCATGTGACCCCGAGCGGAAGCCGGATGCCCTGTTGCCGCTCGCCGACAACCCGCGCACGAAGAGCCTCGCGTCCCGCTCGCGCTCCGGTTTGGGCGCGGATGGCGAAACCATTCCCAAATCCCGTTGTATCGGGATGCGCGACGCGCTGTTTGAAGCCATCCTGCCCCGCTTTTATGAGGACGCAACGCTGGTAGCGTACGGCGAGGAAAATCGCGACTGGGGCGGCGCGTTCGCGGTGTACCGCGGCATGACCGAGGCACTACCCTATCACCGGCTGTTCAACTCGCCGATTTCCGAGGCTGCGATTGTCGGCACCGCGGTCGGGTATGCGCTCGCCGGAGGCCGCCCGCTGGTCGAGCTGATGTACTGCGACTTTATGGGTCGTGCCGGGGACGAGATATTCAACCAACTCGCGAAATGGCAGTCCATGAGCGGCGGCGAACTCAAAATGCCGGTCGTGCTTCGCGTCTCGGTCGGGAGCAAGTACGGGGCGCAACATTCGCAGGACTGGTCCGCCCTGTGCGCCCATATCCCCGGCTTGAAGGTCGTCTTCCCGGCGACGCCGTACGACGCGAAAGGCTTGATGGCGTCCGCTCTGATCGGAACCGACCCGGTCGTCTTCTTCGAGTCCCAGCGGTTGTATGACCAATCGGAAATCTTCCGCGGCGCGGAGGGCGTCCCGCTCGCGGCCTACGAAATCCCCATCGGCGAGCCGGATGTTAAGCGCGGAGGCACGGATCTGACCATTCTGACCGTCGGCGCGACCCTGTACCGCGCTTTGGACACGGCGAAGATTCTGGAAGAGCAGTACGGCATCTCCGCCGAGGTGATCGACGCCCGCTCGCTCGTCCCGTTCAACTACGAACCGGTCGTCTCCTCGGTGAAAAAGACCGGCAAGATCCTGCTCGCCTCCGACGCGTCCGAGCGCGGGAGCATCCTGCAAACGTTCGCGGCGACGATCAGTACGCTGGCGTTCGACTACCTGGACGCGCCCCCAGTCGTGGTCGGCGCACGCAACTGGATCACGCCGCCCGACGAGATCGAGGAGGCGTTCTTCCCGTTCCCGGCGGATATCCTCGACACGATCAACGCCCATCTGACCCCGCTCAACGGCTACGCCGAAAAGCGACCGTGCGATGTGGAAGAGCTGCTCCGACGAGCAAAAGCGGGAGTATAAACCGTCTGCCTCTCCTGCTTTCCGCAACCTTCGAGCGGGAGAGGCGGCTAAATCAGATGCCGACCGCCCGTGAGACAGCCCGCTCCGGGACCGGTTCGGCGAGGAAGTCCGTCAGGATCTGTGCCTGTCGTTGCGCCCCGTTCTCGTCGTACTCCCCCAGATAGGTGTGTATCCGTTCGCCGGAATGCAAAAGGAAATACACCTGGTAGCTGCCCCGCCCGCCCGGGCTGCCCGGACGACTTGCCGGTTTGTGCCATTCGCAGGCGACCCGCTGAATATCACTCAACCGACACTCCACAACGTTGTCGGCGCGGAACTGATCGGCGCGGTTGTCCAGGACGCATCCCGACGAACGGAGCATTTGATTCTTGATCAGAACCCAGACGGTGCCTATTGCGAAGACCACCATCCCGGCCGCCCAAGCCCACGCTTGCCGCAGAAACGCGTTGTAGGAACCGCACAATAACGCACACGCAATGACACTCCCTACAACCCAGCCCAATAATACATTCCCCGCACTGAGCCGGTACGTCAGTTGCCCCCTACCATCATTTTCAAATTCCCACTTGCCAATCCGTTCCATCAGCGATACCTCACTTTGATGGGTTTCTTTTTTGTCCTTCCCGGACGGGGCCAACGCATCGTTGGATCGGTTTCACCTGCGGTGCTGGGACTACGTCAGGTTTCGCGCAAGCCGGGCTAGCCCTTGCTGTTTCCCGCGAATGTGCCGACACACAATCACTAAGCGGTAACGAGCACCGCATGTGAAACCGATCCAACGATGCGTTGGCCCCGTCCGGGAAGGACA
>JACMMA010000330.1 GCA_014379275.1 Armatimonadota bacterium
CGCCGCCGATCCGGGTCACCGCCACGAAATGGTCGCCGTCCACCCAGGCGAGGGCGGGCGTCGGGGCGCGGCGCAAGGCGTCGGCGTCCACCTGCACGCCGCGCGCCGAAAGCCCTACCGACTGTGCCGCGCGGGACAGGCCGAGCAGGTTGCTCCCGACGCCGGGATCTGTGCCCGCCGCTTTGGTCAGCGCGGGGAGCGACGCCGGGATGCCGAGTTCGCCGCAGACGAGATGCAGGGCGCGGGGGCCACAATCGGCTACGACTGGTGACGGCTGAGAATCGACGGTCGGGGGTTCCGTTCGCGGCTCGGGAATCGCGCCGGAACGATTCGAGATCGCTTCCCGGCAGATGGTTTCTTGCCTGCTCAAAAACAGCCGGTCGGCGGGTGACAGATCGGGGTTCCGGGACAACGACCGAATCCGCTTGATCGCCTCTCCGTAATTCCTCGAACGATACGCGGCAGAAACGCCCGCGAACGTCGCGGAACGCTGGACGGTGGGAACATCGGACGGGGGCGGGGCGGCTGAGCGTGTCGCCGGGGCGGCGCAACCGGTGCCGAAAAGACAAAGCGTGACGAGAACACCGCCGTACCGCAGGGCGCAAGAAAACACGTGTGAACTCCTCTTCTATTCCCGTCGTGCGGGAAATCTTAACGGGACATATACAAAAGGCGTGAGTGGGGCGACCTTGCCGGGAACTGCACTGATTATAGCAGACGCCCGACCTGCTTATCAAGCGTTTGTCGGTCCCCCGAAATACCTGTTTTTTCACCTTTGATTGGCCGCTTTAGCGAATATTTTACGGTTCCAGGTCGAAATGTCGCTGTTTCCACTTTGATTTAGAGCAGATGATCTTGAAACAGGACAATCGCGCGGAAACAAAGTCCGGACTCACTTATTGCGGGAAAGTAATCCCTGCAATGTTTCCATATCTGGGGGAAGGGGGACCGTGAACGAAAGTCGCTCATCGGTGCGCGGGTGCGTGAAGGAAAGTTTGTGGGAATGTAGAGCTTGCCCCGTCATCCCGGCGATGTGCTCGTTGATTCTGTTTCGCAATGGGTTATCGCGGACCCATTCCGAACTGACTTTCCGTTCGCCCCCGTAAACCGGGTCGGCGACGACGGGGTGACCGATGTAAGAACAATGCACCCGGATCTGATGGGTACGCCCGGTTTGCAAGACGCATTCAACAAGAGAGATGGCGCCGTTCGGCTCTTTCACAGAAACGTGTGTCTGGGCATGCCGACTGACTCCATCGCTACCGGGCTCGACGACCGCCATTTTCTTGCGGTCGTTCGGGTGTCGCCCGATCGGAGCGTCGATTAAGGCTTCATTAAACTGTGGGCGACCCCAAATGTATGCCAGGTAACGACGCTCCGCCGTTTTGGTCTGAATCTGTGATTGAAGGTGACGGTGCGATAGATCGTTCTTAGCGACCATCATCAGACCGCTGGTGTCTTTATCGAGGCGGTGGACGATGCCGGGTCGCTCCTCGCCGCCGATACCGCTCAAATCGGTGCAATGATGAAGCAGGGCGTTGACGAGTGTCCCGGAGGGTGCGCCCGCGGCGGGGTGTACGACCAGTCCTTTTTGCTTGTTGATAACCAGAAGGTCGGTATCTTCATACACGATGTCGAGCGGGATGTCCTCAGCCATCGTTTCGGTCGGGCGTACCGGCGGCATGTCAAATCCTACCGAATCGCCGGACAGAACTTTCGCGCTCGGCTTCGCCACGACGCCGTTGATTTGTGCCGCGCCAAGTCCGACGATCCGCTGTACCTGAGAGCGGGAGAGTGCCGGTATGTGTGCCGCCAGAAAAACATCCAGTCTCTCGCCATTCTGTTGCGTTGCGACAACGAATATCTGTTCACCGACTTCATCCGGCGGCGGCGAAAAGTCTTCGTCGTCAATGTATAGGGGTGTTTGATTCATGATTGGATGAAGAACTAGGGCGCAAACGCTGAGTGAACGCGAACCCTTACCTGGCGGGGGCTGGCAGGTTTTCCGCGTCTTCATGAACCGACTCGGCGGTCTGCCCGTCTTGGTAACGCATCCGGTACACGTAGTAAAATCCGGCAAGGAGCGCGATTGCCAGACACGCGACCTGCGCCGTGGTCAGCGATGCGATTCCCGAAAGATCGGCGGTCGCGCCCTCGCGGAAGAACTCGACTACAAACCGGTACAGGGAGTAAAGCAGGGCGAACAACAAAATAATCTGCCCGCGAAACTGTCGTTTCTTTTCGACCAGTACCAGAACCCCGAAAATCACGGCCGCCGCGAACGCCGAATATAGTTGCGTCGCGTGCACGGTGCCTTCCAGGCCGGGGAAATGGATGCCGAGCGGCTCGGGGCACGCGCCACCGAAGCAGCAACCGTTCAAGAAACAGCCGATGCGCCCCCAGAAATAACCGATGGCGAGCGAAGGGGCGGCGAGGTCCGCACTGTCGAGCAGGTTTCGCTTGCGCAGGTGCATCACCAGCAAGCCCACGCCGACGCCGCCGATCAAGCCGCCGAACGAAGTCATGCCCCC
>JACMMA010000331.1 GCA_014379275.1 Armatimonadota bacterium
ACAAGGCGGCGGCGAAAGAAAAGCCGGTCACGCTCCCATATCTGTTTCAAACGGTCGGTAGCAACGTCTGGGCGGAAATCCCGGCGAAAACGGACGTTAACCCGCTCCGCCGCAACCTGCAACGCGCGTACGTCGATCGGATGATCGATGTCGCGCTCGAAGGCGGGGTGAACGCGGACGCGCAGATGCTGGCGTGGAACGAACTGCGCGGGATGAAGACCAAATTGGTTACGGCGAAGGCGGTTCCAACGCTCGACACGTACACCAGGGCGCATTACGCGGACTCGTTCGACAAGATCAACCGCGCGTTAGACGCCCGCATTACGCTTGGACAGGCGAGTAGCGGTCCGAACATCAACGACCTGTTGTCACTCCTGATGGGCAAGACCGCCCAGGACGGGGCGACGGCAGCGGCACAAACGGAGAGCAACATACAGCCTTAGCCGTATCGCCCTCCTGACAAAAGATTCGCCCCGGCTACTTTCGCAAGAAGCCGGGGCGTTTTTCGTCTCAACCTTGCCGCCTCATGGGACAGCGAATTCTAAGTCCCTGGCGGGATATGAACCCCGGTTTTCGCCCGACAGAGCGTTCCTTGTCTTCTGCGACGCCCTTTCACCCGGCCCGGTGCTTGCCCTCCGTTTCGCCCCGGGCGGGCAACGGCGGGCGGCGAACGCGGCGCGGTGACGGTGTACGACGTTTCTGACGCGGTAGCGGACGTCGCGTGAACCGGGACGGTGCGTCAAAGAAGGCTTTCCCTCCGCCCGGCGCGAACCTACAAGCATGACATTAGAATCTCTAAAGATCGCCGTACTCGGGTGCGGACAAATGGGCGGCGCGCTGGTGCGCGGTTGGGTTGGGGCGGGGGTCATTGTCGGCGGAAACGTGCGCCTATTTGACGTAAAGCGTGAAACCGCTCAAGCGTTGGCGGACGAAGTCGGGGCGTCTGTCGCGACGGCGGACGATTCCATGACCGGCGCCGAATTCGCGAGATCATTTCTACAGGGCGTGGATGTGCTATTGCTTTGTGTGAAACCAGCACAGGTGGCGCCCCTGCTGTCCTCGCTTCGGAGAGAGAATCCGCTTGGAGAGCGGCTGCTAGTCGTTTCTATCGCCGCGGGTGTTCGCCTCGCGACTCTGGAGGAAGCGTCTGGCGGGATGAACGGGGTCATCCGGGTCATGCCGAACACGCCCGCCCTGGTCGGGGAAGGCGCGTCCGCGTTCTGCCGGGGGACGCACGCGACCGACGACCACGCGAAAACCGTGCAAACGCTGTTCGGCGCGGTCGGTTCATGTGTCGAGGTGCCGAACGAAGCGTTGATTGACGCCGTGATCGGTGTCGCCGGATCCGCGCCCGCCTATTTCTACCTGATCATTGAAGCCCTTACCGACGGCGGCGTCCGGGCGGGTCTGCCCCGCGACACGGCGCGGACACTGGCGGCGCAAACGATGCTCGGCTCGGCGAAAATGATCCTGACCACCGGCACGCACCCGATGGCACTCAAAGACGCCGTGACGACGCCGGGCGGGACCACTATCGCCGCACTCGGCGTATTAGAATCGGGCGGTCTTCGGGGTACACTTATGGATGCCGTCCGCGCCGCCGCCGAACGTTCGAAGGAAATGGGATGAGGCGGGCAACGAATCGTGAACGGCGTCCCGGATGAATTTTCGAAAGGCAACACTTTTTAACTATGTCTGTATCCTCCGCAACTCTGGCACAAATGGTCCGCAATTCCGCGGGCGCCCTCGGCAAAGCCGCGTCCGGTCTCGGCGAGCATTTCGCGTGGCGTCCGCTCGACAAAGGCAGATCCGCGCACGATCAGGTCCTCGAAGTCGCCGGGTTGTACCTGGTCACGAAACAGCTTATTGAGACCGGTGAACTGCCCCCGCTCGACCGTAGCGCCCACCTGACGGCGATGGCGGAGTTCGATACGCCGGAAAAAGCGCTGAAGCAACTGACGGACGCCGCCGACCTGCTCGGAATCGCCGTCGAAGTCGCGCCGACCGAGCGGTTGCAAAAGGTCGTCGCGCTTCCGTTCGGTCCCGGCATGGAAAAAACCATCGCCGAAGTCGTCCTGATGGCATACTGGAACACCGTCTATCATGAAGGACAGGTCAACTATATCCAGACGCTGAACGCATAGCTTCCATCGGTTTTACCGACGGAAGCCAACCGTTACCAGCATCCAACGCCAATGATTGTCTTCGCCGCCATAGCCCCGCACGGGGGCGACATAATCACGCAGATCGCCGATGATCCGCGCACGATGGAGAAAACCCGGACCGCCATGCGGGAGTTGGGTCGCCGCTTTGCGTCGGCACGTCCCGATACGGTCGTGGTCGTTACGCCGCACGGGATGATTCCGGCGGAGGGCATCTCGATCGGGTTCACGAAACACGCCGCCGGAATACTTGACAAGCCGGACGGGCGGTTCATCAAGGCGTCGTTCGAGGTGGACACCGAGCTTTGTGCGGCGATTATGGAGGCGGGCGAAGAGCATCAACTGCCGCTCTACCGAATCATGGGCGACGAACGGCGCGAGGAGGCGGTGTTGCCGCTGGATTGGGGCGCCCTGATCCCGCTCTGGTTTCTGGCGCACCCGATGAAGCCACGCCCGCGCGTCGTGGTTCTCGCCCCCTCGCCGACGCTGCCCCGCGAAACACTCGTGCGGCTCGGCGTCGCTATCGCGCGTGCCGCAGAAGCATCCGGCAAACGCGTCGCGTTCGTGGCGTCCGGCGACCAGGGACACGCTCACGATCCGGACGGTCCGTACGGCTATGATTCGGCGTCGCAATCGCACGACATGGCGATGTGCGACGCGATTGAAAAGAATGATTTAGACCAACTGCTCTACTGGCCCCCTGAGTTTCTAGAGGACGCCAAAATAGACGCCTTCTATCAAACCGTGATCCTGATGGGACTAATTGGACATACGCCGATGCGCGGCGAACTGCTTTCCTACGAAGCGCCGACCTACTTCGGAATGGCGGTCGCCGCCTACGAGCCTGGCACACCACCTCCGCCCTGACCGTGGTTAGAAAGGATGACGTCGGCGGTTCTCGGTTCGAGACGCAACCTTCCGTGCCGGTACAGTGTCCTTCCCCTGTGATGCGAGAGATGAAAAGCGTGGTTGTCACCGGGGCGTCTACGGGCATTGGTTGGGCGGTCACCGAATCGTTAGCGCGACGGGGTTTTCGTGTCTTCGCCAGCGTGCGCCGGGAAACGGACGCCGAACGGTTGCGGGTCGCGTTCAGCGATAACGTCGTCCCACTTCGGTTCGATGTGACGGACGAAGCCGCCGTTAAAAACGCGGCGGTGCAGGTAGCGGAAGCCATTGGCAACACCACGCTCCTCGGTTTGGTCAACAACGCGGGTGTAGCGATCCCCGGCCCCCTGCTCGACCAGCCCGTCGCGGATTTTCGCCGCCAGATTGATGTGAACCTGACCGGACAACTGATCGTCACCCAGGCGTTCGCCCCGCTCCTCGGCTCCGACAGATCGCGCACCGGCGGTCCAGGGCGTATCGTCAACATGAGTTCGGTCAGCGGGCGGATCGCGGCACCGTTTATCGGTGGCTACGCGGCGTCGAAACACGCGCTAGAGGGATTATCCGAAAGTTTGCGCCGCGAACTGATGTTGTACGGCATCGATGTGATCCTGATCGCGCCGGGCGTGGTGCAAACGCCTATCTGGGACAAGGCGGAAGCGGTGGACCTGGCGACGTATGAGCGTTCCGATTTCCTACCGATCATGCGCCGCTTCAACGAATACGTCGTCGCATCAGGGCGAAAAGGGCTACCGGCGGAGCGCATCGGGGAAGCGACGTATCACGCGTTGACGAAGCGCCGTCCTAAAACCCGTTACGCCCTGGTCCCGAA
>JACMMA010000332.1 GCA_014379275.1 Armatimonadota bacterium
CAAGGAAGGGCATCGGTATTGATCACGGGACGCGCAGCCCTTCTGTCATCGCGGGGTAGGTCCTGCCGAGGAGTTCCGCCTGCAACCGGGGTTCACCCATTCGCCCTATCTGCTTCATTTCCGCGACGGCGGCGTTCTCATGCTTCAGTGTGGAGACGAGGCACACGCCCCATCCGAGAAGCAAGACGCAGGCCAGCGGGACCGCCATCGCGCGCATCCCGCGCGTGACCCCCGCCGCAACCGGAATCCGCAGCATCCGGCTGAAGCCCGCGAACGCCGCGAGAAGCACTACCGGGAGCGACAGCATCACCGAACTTAAGAGGACGGGCAGAAGGATTCCCCAGATGTTTTTTGTGCCGCTTCCGCCGTCGCCCTCCGGATCGCCCCCGGAAAGCCCCTGGATCATCGCCACCGCCCCGATCGGCCCGGCGAACATATGCCAGGTCACCGCCCCGACCGAAACGATAACCGCGAGTGCACCGACCGTTCCCAGCAGGACCAGCAAGCCGTGGCTGATAGACTTCCCGGAAAGGCGGCAGGCGACGGGGGGCACGACCAATAAGAGGGCGGCTGCGAGTAAGACACCCCCACAAACTATATCCGGGGCGACCGGGGCAGCCAGAGCGGCAATCGCCACAAGGCATGGCAACGCCAATCCGAGCATCATTCCCCATCGGGCGGATGTTTGAAGCGGTTCGCTCTTTTGCAGACGGGGGGAGAATTTGTAGATCAGCTTGAAGATCCCGGCGAAGGTCAGCGATGACAGGACTCCGGCGAGCAACAGAATATCCCCGTACCAGCATGCCAGCAACCGGAACGTTTTATCGCCGAAGCCCATGTAAGTGCGACTCATGCCGTCTTTGATGATCGTTTTGACCGCTTCCCCGTCCCGACTCGCCGCCGCGAATGCTACTGCTTCCTCGGGATGCCCCGCCGACTGCAAATACGCGACGTACTTCGCCTCGCGGTCTTTTCCGGAGCGGTTCGCGTCCCTTTCCGCCTGTGTATAGGAGGGAGTATCCACATCCTCCGCGCCACCGGGTCGATACATAGCAATGGCAGTCACGGCGCGACCGACCAGGACTCCGACTGCGATCTGATTCCTGGTCATCAGGACCGCGCCGAGACGCCGGGTCGCACCGCGAAGCGCGATGCCTTCTTCCCGATTCCCGGCAAGTTCCGCTTCGAACGCTTTCACCGTCGCCATTCGCGCTGCAGCCCGCACGACCGTGAAATGGGGGAACAGGATCGCGGCGGACGACGCGGTGCGGGGCATGAATCCTACCTCGCCGCCGCCGTTGCGGGCGATCTGTAACTTCCACTTCGCGTTCATTTCGGGAAGCGCGTAGTCGTCCCAGTCGGGTTTGGAACCCGCACGTTTCCAGGCGGCGGTCGCTTCCGCGTCGTGACGGCGTGCGAAGTTGCCCACGGCGACCATGCAGGAAAAGAAGGCGTTCGTCGGGGCGACCCGCTCGCCCTGCTCGGCGATCGCGACGAACTCCGCCACCGCCGCCGGATCGCTCGATGCTTTGGGCTCGATCGGCTCTTTCGTTCGCTGTGACACGGGCAAGAGCAGATCTTCTTCGGCACGACGCACCTGGACTTTCTGGCTAGCCATCCGCGTCAGGCGTGCCGCGATCACCGCCGGGTTGTCGGGGAACTGTTTGTCTAAGGCTGCCAGCCGCACGAGCGATTCCTCACTCCCGCTGTTCATGGCGTGCGCGAACTGCAGGTCGAAGTCGCCCGGATGCGTCGCGACAAATCGGGCGGCGTCAACGACTCCGGCCTCGCCCGCCCCCAGCACCGATGCATTTAGCGAATGAAGAACACTAGACGACGCGAACGGGAAGAGTTGCATCCGGGCAAGCCACCCCGTTGCGGGAAGGAGTAGAAGCACGGCGAGAACCGCGAGCGTGAAGCCATAGAATATTTTGCGACGGATAGACATGCATAGAAAAACGGCGAATCCCCGGTTCGGTTACGCGGACCGGGGTAGGATTTTTGCCGCGACGTTTCGACAGGCATTATTGCGTCGCCGCTGGTGTTACCCGCCGCCCCGCCCGCCGCGAGTACCGTCTTTGGAGTAGCGGCCACCGCTCCGGGCACCGCCGGGTGTCCGACCCCCACCGCGACGGTCGTTGTCGGTCCGCGCCCCGTCCCGGAATCCCGGTCTGCTTCCGGGATTCCCGGTCGGTTTGTCGAAGACAGGACCGGGTGCGCGGTCCCGGCTTCCGATAAAGTTCGGTTTTCCCTCATATCGGGCGGTGCTACCCTGAGAGCTATTCCCGCTGCCGTTGAAGGAATGGCTGCCGATTGTGTTACTATTCCCGTCGCGTACGCCGTACCTATCGCGAAGACCCGGGTTATCACGGTAGCCGTGGCTGCCGTTAAATCGTGGATCGGAGGGGCGCGACGCGTGTCCGCCGTTCGCGTAAGCGGGTCCGTTCTTAGGCCGACCGTAATAGCTTGGATTGCCGACGCAACCGTGAAACACTTGCCCGTTACCGAGTCCGAAACCGACACTATAAATCGGCCGGTTGGAGTAGCCGAACGGGTAGGGGGATGGGTGAATGACGCCGTACTCGCGGTAATCGCGCCAGCTGTAATACGGGCGGCCGCCGGAAAAGAGTGTCAAACCGGGCGACGGGGCGAAGGTCCCCCCGGATTGGAGCGGACGCGCGCCGTAGTATCCGCCGGATAGGACCGTGTCGGGATGCCAGTCGGTGTCGATGAACTCGGTGTAGCTCGGCGCGATACCCAGGAACACAGGCGTCGTCGGGTGGAAATTCTCGGAGAACGGATACCATTTCGC
>JACMMA010000333.1 GCA_014379275.1 Armatimonadota bacterium
AGGGTCGCCTCCGACGCGTAGCCGAGGGTGCAATCGAGTATCGCGTCGCCTGATGCGGCCTCGGTGGCTTCTAAAAGGGCGTCCTGACCGCCTGTGCTGACGTGCCCGAACCGCAGGTAGCCCATGTTCGGATGCTGGAAAAACGAGTGCCCGTCGCGGTCCACGAGAAGCAGCCGGTTCGGTTGTACGACCACCGCCCGCCGGGCGTCGGGGAGCGACTCGAACAGTTTCGGCATTCCGCTACCGCGCCGGGAAACCACGCCGCAGTGCAACTCCTCAGCGAGCAGAACGGCCTGTGCGCGCAGAGCAGGAGTTTCTTGCGCCGCCGTGGTAACAAATAAGTCGGCGCGGGTATTTTGCGCCGGGAGCCCCCCCGCCTCTCCCCCTCCGGCTCCCCTAGGGTTGGGGGTGGGGGGGCTCCCGGCGGTATCATGATTCATACGTAGCCTATACCAGACAGAAAGCCACCCATGCAACAAGACACCCCCCATTTCACCCAATGGCGCGATTTCGCCGCGCAACTCGCGGACGAGGCGGCAGAACAGGCGCGAACCATGGTTCGCGCCGGAATCACGGCGGACACGAAGTCGAACGGCACCGTGGTGACCGACGTGGATCACGTTATCGAACGGTTTCTGCGCGGGCGGATCGGCGCGGCGTATCCCGGCCACGCGATTCTAGGCGAGGAGTTCGGACAAACGGGGACCATTTCGCCGGACGTTCCGCTGTGGTGTCTCGATCCGGTGGACGGCACAGCAAACCTGGCGAACGGGCTCCCGCTCTGGTGCATCAGTATCGGCGTCGTTTACGGCGACCGTGCGGTGGCAGGCGTCGTGAACGCGCCGATGATGAACGACGTGTACGCGGGCGCCCTCGGTCACGGCGCGACCTACAACGGAAAGTCGCTACCGCCATTAGACGCGGGCGGCGAACTCGGTAGCGAAGAAGCCTACATCGTCTGCTCGACTACCGCGCGGCGTATGGATTTCGGGCGGCTGACGGCGAAACTTCGGATTCTGGGTTCCGCCGCGCTGGATCTGTGCTATGTCGCGGCGGGACAGGCGAAGGGGTGTCAATGCGCGTGTACGTCGCTCTATGATCTGGCGGCGGGCTTGTGCCTCACCGAGGAGGTCGGCGCACGGAGCGTGTGGCTCGAATCCGGCGCGTCGTATCGTCCGATGGCACACCTGGCGGCGGGCGCGAACTGCGACGTGACGCTGATGACGGCTCCCGAGGGAACCCTCCGCTATCTGCGCGAGCGGCTGGGGTAGGCAGGGATGGAACTTTCCCGCTCAGGAAAACATTTGTTTTCTTTAGGCAGGTAACCTACTGTATATTTACAGGGGATGAAGCGACAAAACGGGGAGTACGCGTGGAACGGCGGGTGGTGGCTCATGCTTGATATGAACGCCTTCTTCGCGGCGTGTGAACAGCAGGACCGCCCCGAACTGCGCGGTCGTCCCGTGGGGATCGTCCCGGTGGTCGCGGAGACGACTTCGTTTATCGCCGCGTCGTATGAGGCGAAATGCTTCGGGATCAAAACCGGTACTTCCGTCGTCGAGGCGCGTCAACTTTGTCCACATATCGCCATCGTGGAAGCCCGACCGCAACTGTACCGGCTGGTGCATAAGCGCATCATCGCGGCGGTGGAAACGATCGTGCCGGTACATGAAGTGCTTTCTGTGGATGAGATGACGGTTCGACCATGGCGCAACGAAGCGGCACTCCCGGATGCGCTCCGGCTGGGGCAAAACTTACAGGACGCGATCCGCAAGGAGGTAGGGGAGTGGTTATCCTGTAGCATCGGGCTTGCCCCGAACGCGTTTCTGGCGAAGGTGGCGTCCGACCTGCAAAAACCGCGCGGCCTGTCGGTCATCGCCCGCGAAGACATCCCGCACAAACTGTACCGACTTGCCCTCACGGATTGGCCTGGTATCGCGCGGCGGATGGAACTGCGTTTTCACGCCGCTGGCGTGCGCACGACTGAGCAGATGTACCGGCTGTCTATCCCGGAGATGAAGCGCGTTTTCGGTGGTATTAACGGCGAGCGTTGGTGGCGGCTGATTCGCGGCGAAGCCATCGAGCTGCCCCCGGTCCGGCGGTGGCAGATCGGGCACTCCAGCGTCCTCGCGCCGGAGTACCGTACCCCGTCGGGGGCATGGGCGATCGCCTGCCGCCTGCTGGAGAAAGCCTGCACTCGACTGCGCGACGAGAAGTTTCACACGGTGCGGCTGTCGGTATCCGTAGAAAGTTACGCGGGTCAACAATGGTCGCGTAAAATGAAGTTCCTCCCGTGCAACCAGACACTATCACTGCTTTCTTTGCTAAAAACGCTCTGGGAGGATTCGATACAGGAACCGTCGCGGGTTAGTGTCTCCTTGCAGGGGTTGGTACCGGACAAGGACGTAATGGTGAGCCTGTTCGACGAGGATAACGCGCCGCGCATTGACGTGGCGATTGACGATCTCAACCGGCGTTTCGGACAGGGGACGGTGACGGTCACGGCGTCACTCCCGGCGAAAGAGTATCTGGATCACCAGCGTATCCCGTTCGGCTTACCGAAAGAGTTGGCACCGTATCACGCGTTGATGGAGGCATAGCTATGCATCGTGGCACTCCCGGAAATACTCCGGCTCAAGCCGGGACGGAACGCACCGCGCATCGGTTCGGTGACTTCCTCGACAGATGGCGATGGGGTTGGGGTCGCGCAGGGGGATGTCCTCCCACCACGGGGCTCGGCACAGGGAGGTGGGGGAAAATTGTCCCCGCCGCATCCGGCAGCGGAAGATAATGCAACAAGGAAAACTGCGACGGTGAGTAATAGCTTTGGACGGGAAGACATAATGTAGTATAGCGGATTCGCTTCTCAAAAGCTCACTATAGGTGGTGCCGCAATCGTCACTCTGGGCAGGCATTTTGACGTTCAGATCGTAAACACGTGTGGCAAGAAATACCCCAGGCGTGAGAAAGAAATCCAACACCTGGGGCACGCCGTGACTGTATTCGCGAAAGATCACACAGCCTATGACTTCGCGCTACCGTTGTTATCTTTGGCCGATGGAACCGCTACCATCGGTGCTACCGGCACTACCGAAGTCGGCGCGTCACCCTTGCCTACTTTGCCTGCCGCTTCACCATAAGAGCCGCTGATGAACTTCGCAGCGATATCGCTTGCCTGTTCCCCGGAGATAGACTTCCCGGTGAACTTCTCGACCACCGACGCTACCTCCTGCGCGACCGTTCCCAGCGCCCCCTTCGCGCTGTCCGGCGTTCCGGCGATCAAGCCGCCGACCAGCGAGCCGACGCCGAGTCCCTTCGTGTACTGCGTCATCATCTGGCTCATCGTGCTCGGGTCGCCGAAGATGGTGAACTGTCCCTTGCTCATGAACTCGCCGATGGAACGTGCCATCTGCTCCTGAACGTCGCGCCCGGCTTCGATACGCAGTTTCTCTAACTCGAACGATAGAGCCGCCTCGCTGTAAGTCTGTCGGTTCTCCAGGGCTTGCCGCTCGACCTCGACCCGTACCCGCTCCACTTCGACCTGCTCTTTAGCGACTTCGACCGCTACCATTTGCAGCGCACGTTCCCCTTGGGCGTCCATTTCCTTGGATTGTGCGTCGGCACGTGCCAGTTGCAGACGGGCGGCGGCGTTTTTCTCGGCGGCTTGCAGCGCGGCATCCGCTTGTCGGAGTTGCGCGAACGCGGCGACCTCGGCTTCGGTCTGGCGCTTGATCTTGTCCTGATCGATCACCTGTTGCGCGGCGATCAGTTTCTTTTTCGCCTCGCGTTCCGCCTCCGCCAACTCCTGTACCTTGATGACTTCTTGCTCCGCGGCTTCGCGTCCCGCTTGTGCCCGGAGCGAGGCTTCCTGCGCCTGGGCACGTAGTGCCTCTTCGTGCGCGATGGCGGACTCCTTCTGCCGCTCCTGGACTTCGATGGCTTGTTGCCGCGCGATGTCCGCGCCGCTAACCGCCTTTTCGCGCTCGATCTCGGCTTCCTGCATCTGCCGCTTGCGCACGAGCAGGGACTTGTCGCGGTCGATAGACGCCGCCTGTACGGAAAGGTCGCGCTGGATCTCCGCTTCCTTGACCGCCCGGTCCTGCTCGATCTGGAACGACTGCTGTTCGCGCATCCGCTGCGCCTTCATATTGGTCACTTCCATCGTCTGTGTCGCTTCCGCCTCGGAACGCTGGCGTTCCAACTCCAGCACCTCCTGTCGGGTCGCAACGTCCTTGATGGCGATCTCGCGTTCGGCGTCGCGCTCGATCCGGTTTCGCTCGACCAGAGCTGCCTGGGTGATCTGCGTGATCTTCTTCTTACCCTGCGCGTCGAAGATGTTGCTGTCGGACAGCAGTTCCTGCGACGTCTGGTCGAGCCGCGAAACCGTGACCGACTCCAGGGTCAGGCCGTTCTGTTGCAGGTCGTTGACGACGAGGTTGAGCACTGCCGACGCGAACGCGTCGCGCTGGGTATGCAGTTCGTCCAGTTCTTTGGTCGCGGCGACCGAGCGGAGAGCGGAGACCAGTTTTTCGAAGACTAACTGACCGACCGAATGCGAGTCCACCGACTTTTCACCGAGGCTCCGCGCGGCGTTCAGAATGTCTTCCTCTAATGCTTTGACCTTGATATAGAATTCGCCCTTGACATCGACGCGCAGGTTATCTTTGGTAATCAGGGCGTCCTGCCCGCGCCGCTCGAC
>JACMMA010000334.1 GCA_014379275.1 Armatimonadota bacterium
GAGACCGATGCGGGCAAATTCCCGTTCGCGATGGCGCAGGCGGGAGAATACCGGACGGTGACGTTCCAGCGCACGTATTCGCCGCGCCGGAATCTGGTGGTCACCGTCCCGTTCGAGGAGAGCGGCACGCAGGCGGCGGTCTATTCGGCGATGGTGGGCGCGAAGGAAGGCTACTACGCGGCGACGATCATCACGCCGAAGCGATTGAGGAACGCGCGCGTCCGGCTCGTCAGCGACGGGTTGACGGCGATGTCGCTACCGACCCGTTTCGGCGACACGGACCCGTACGGGCAGATTCATGTTACCGGGCGCTACAGCAAGCCGGGCGTGGTCCGTCTGCGAATGCGCGACGCGAGCGGCACCCGGTTCACGGTCCCGGTCACGCTTTCCGGCAGGCGGGTCAAAACCGCGGTCGATAACCCCGCCGCCTCGCTCTGGGCGGACAAGCGAATCGCCGCGCTACAAACGTCGCCCCGGCGTAACTTCCAGCCCGACATTATCCGCCTTTCGCAACGGTTCATGGTCGTGAGCAACTTCACCGCGCTGCTGGCGATCCCGCAGGAGGAACTGGACTATTACCGTAACGTGCTCGCCAAACAGAAGGTGCAAACCAACACCGAAGCGGTCGGCGGCGGGGGCGGCGACCCGTATATCGCGGTCCGCGCGCCGGAAGATGCGGCATTAGTCGTGGCGTTATTCCCCGACGGCGACGTGAAAAACCTGCACTGGAACCCGGCAAAGAAGCTCTGGGACGGGCGATTTGACATACCGTTCGGGACGCCGGAGGGCGAGTACCGGGTCACGATCATCGTCGTGCACAAGAACGGCGTGCGTAACCAGTTCGCGCTGGTGTATCAGAACCGGCTCACGGGACCGACAGCGGATCGGGAGCGACTGCAAACGCTGACCGCGCGGCCCGGGTGTCCCGTGTCGGTGTCCGTGGAAGGGGAAAATATCGCGCGGGCGACGGCGGTGACGCCGTGGGGCGAACGCGTCGCGATGACGACGGGGGGGAACGGGAGATGGCAGGGAGACGTGACCGTACCGGCGGCGCATCCGGTCGGTAGCACGACGGTGACGGTGATTCTGCTGGACGGGGCGCACAACAGCACGGAGGTGACCATTGATCTCGAAGTCGAATAAGCGATGCAAGGGGAGCGGCGTGCCACGGGGGCCGCTCCCCTCCTGCGCCGGGTGGATCGCGGCGGTCCTGTGCCTCGTCGGCGTGTCCGCCGCATGCGCCCGGTTATCGCCGGTGGAAACGCCGGAATGGAAAGTGCCGACCGCGGGCGAGCCGCAACTGTTCGCGGCGACGAAATGCATCCGTGCGTTCGCCATCGGGCGGGACGGATTGGTCTGGGCGGCGACCGAAGGCGGCGTCGTGCGGTGGGCCGAGGACCCCCTCCTCACACGCGTCTGGACCACCGCCGACGGCTTGATCAATAACGACGTTCGCACGGTGACGCCGGGACCGGCGGGGGGAGTTATTGCGCGGTCGCCCTCCGGCGCGAACGAGATCACGCTCGAAAAAGGGGTCGCGACGGCACCGGTAGAGAAAAGGGAAATCACAACGCCGATCGCTCGCACGAAGGAAGCGACTTTAACGGCGACACCGGGCGGTCTTTTTTATACGCGGACCGGGGATACGCGGCGGCTTGTCCCCCTGCCTGCCGCGTCGCGGGCGAGCCATGTCAGTGCGCTCGCGGTCGGCGGCGGAAGCAAGAAACATTACCTCGCGGGACTATACGGGGACGGCGTGTATCGGCTCCGGTCCCCGGTTTCCCGCGAACCGGTGTGGGAGCGGATACCGCTCCCGGATACCTGTCGTTTCGTCACCGCGCTTGCCACGCTCCCGGACGACACCGTTCTGATCGGCACACGCCACAATGGCGCGTTCGTCCGGTCGGCGGACGGCGCCCTGATTCGCCCGCTGGAAACGCCCAACTCCCTGCCGAGCGGGGATATTTACGGACTCGCGGCGTTCGGCGGGCATCTTTACGCGACGACGTTCGACCAGGGGGTTCTGGCTTTCGGGAAGAATGGCCGGGTCGTCGCCCACCCCGAGGTCAAACAGGGACGTACCCTGGTGCCGTTCGGCGACGACCTGTACGCGCTTCATGCGGACCATTCGGTCTGGAGATTCGACGGCGATAATTGGGCACCGGCGTGGGCGAAGAACACGCTCCGTCGCGGCGATGTGTATAGCATCGCCCTGGACCGAACCGGACATCGGTTGCTGGTCGGCGGCTTCGGCGGCTGGGCGGAGTGGGACGGGGCGACCTGGCGACAGCACTGGAATACGCCGGGTCTGGCGGGAGAAAGCATCACCGCGATCGCCGCCGACGCGACGGGGGCGGTCTGGGTGGGGACGCAGCGGCGCGGTCTGTTTCGGTGTGAGGGGGATTCGGCGACGGCGTTTCAGGAGGCGCAGGGGCTGACGGACGATTGGATCACGGCTATTGCGGTGTCGCCCAAGGGACGTTTGCTGGTCGGGACCTACACCGGGGGGGTACTGGAGCGGACCGGGGATCGTTTCGTACAACGGTTCGCGGCGGATAAATGGGCGATGCGCCGGGTGGTTTTCGACGGCGAGAAGGCGCTGGTGGCGACGCCGGTGGGGTTGTACCGGGAGGGAGAGGGAGATCATTGGGAGAAAATTGACCCGGGCACGACGGGCGGTCCGGAGATTCAAGCGGTGCTCCCGGCAGAGAACGGGGTCTGGGTCGGGACGCGGAACGGGTTGGCATTCACGCCGTTATCCGGCGTTCGTTTGTCTTCCGTTCCTTAGGTTTGTTTTCTTTCTTTTGTTTGTCCTGCGCCACCCAGAGGGTACCCGGCGCCAACCTTACGTTGGATCGTTGTACCTGCGGTGCTCGTTACTTGTTGGTTGTTCTGGTTCGGTCCTTTCCCGCGAATGCGCCGTCTCCGGTTTACACACGGCGTGTGTAAACCGGAGACGGCGCATTCGCGGGTAAACAGCAAGGGCTGAATCGAAACGCGGAACACCTATCGTAGAGGCAGCACCGCAGGTA
>JACMMA010000335.1 GCA_014379275.1 Armatimonadota bacterium
GAAACATTTCTGTTTCTGGACGGCGATTTCGAGGACGCAGGGATAACGTATAATCCCGGTACATACTTCGCCTGTGAGCCGAACACGGTCCACGGACCGCACAGTACGCGAAATGGCTGCCGCCTGTTGGTGTTCCAAACCGCCGCGGTCGACGCGACTGACTTTTTTCTCGCGGAGTAAACGCGCATTCCGCTCAGGGTACGTGCCAGAGTGCCCCGTATGAATCGCATACGTCGGGCGCGAGTTGGGTATCATCAGGTCAGAGGAAACGACGATGAACAGTACTTCCCCCGCCCCCCCTGACCCGCTCGACCCGGCGACGATTCTAGGCAACCTGTACGGACCTGGCATCATGGGATTGCGCGGCGCGTTCAGCCGCGCGTATGCCGATACCCTCGCTGAGGACATCGCAGTGTTGTTCGAGGAAGCACTCGCGCGTCCCGGAGGGGCAGTCGGCCGCGGTCCGAAACGATACTATGTGGAAATCCACCCAGAGCGGCTACGCGGATTCGTGGAACTGGTAGCGCACCCGTGGGTGGCTGCCGTCTGTGAGTCGGTTTTCGGACCGCAATACGAGATTGTCGAGATCGGGTTCGACGTGCCTGGACCGGGCGCAATGGACCAGCCCTGGCACCGCGATTTCCCGGCTCCACCCGAAACCACGGTCGGACGCCGACTAACCTCGCTCGCCTTCAATGTCACCACAGTGGACGTGCTCGAAAACATGGGACCTTTCGAGATCGCGCCAGGCACCCAGTGGGACGACCCGTCACGCTATGAGCATGGCATGTTCCCGCCCCGCGATCTGTATAGCCGGTACGAGTCTCGTTCGGAATTAAAGATGCCGCAAAGGGGGGATATTTCCGTCCGGTCGGCACTCACTATCCACCGCGGGACCGCCAACCGATCGGACCGATCACGCCCCGTCCTGGTTCTTGGCGTAGATGCCCCGGGAGCAGGAAACGCAGAACGGCACGATTTACAGTTCACCCCGACCTATTACGAAACATTGCCCGAGTCACTGCGTTCGCATCTGAGCGGGCGCATTGTGGAAACGCTGGAGCCGATCGTGCAAGCGCACACGATAGAAGGTCTGGTGATGGGTGAGGCGTAGCGCGGGGTAGTACCAAGCCCATCCGCGGCGCGACAGCGGAAGTTTCCAGATATTTTTATTGCTGAAGGGCAGGATTCGCGCGTGACATACCGAAGATATAGACTGTATGCGCAATCTTCGCTCTGCATTTATCATCGGCTTGACCGTATCCCTATCGCTCGGCGCGTCCGCATCGGCGCAGTCGGGACGCAGTAGCAAGCGGGGGGCGTTATCGTCCCGTGGCAGTAATTCGCTTCGCGCCCTGCCGCCCCTCGGCACGGCGCAAAAGGTCATTGAAACACAGCTGGTCATGGGCCGGGTCGGTGTCGTGCGGGTGCCATCGGTTACGCTTCGTGCCGGGCGTGCTTCCGGCGACAAACCGCTTGCGGTAGTTACGGAAGGGACGAACCTCGCCGTCTTAATGGAAAAAGAAGGCTACTACGGCGTGCTGATGCAGGACTCGACGATGGGTTGGGTGATGACCGGCGCCGTGGAAATGCTGGACTACCGGGTTCAGGTAAAGCTGAGCAAAGCGGTTCCCCCGCCGGAACCAGAAGAGCCGACGGAGTCGCAAACCGAGACGGCTCCCGAAACCACTTTGGAGTCGCAAACGAGCGACCCGCGCGTTGCCGCGACGATTCGTGAGTCGTTCACTTATCTGGGGGTGCCGTACGTATGGGCGGGGAACACGCGACGCGGGCTGGACTGTTCCGCATTCGTCAAGAACGTTTTTTCCGCGACCCGCGGGGTAAGTTTGCCGCGACACAGTGGCGACCAGGCACGCGTCGGCACTCCGGTTGCGTCTACCGATGACCTGCAACCCGGCGACCGCCTTTATTTCGACATGGGCAAAAAGGGGCGTGTCTCGCACTGCGGGATTTACCTCGGCAACGGCTACTTCATCCATGCGTCCTCGAACCGCCACTGCGTCGGCGTGGACAAGCTCACATCCGGCAACTATTGGGGCGGCCTGGTCGCGGCTCGCCGCGATCCATAGATTTCGTGAGATAGAGAAGCCGCCCGCCCCCAATTCTGGGGCGGGCGGCTTCTTTCTGTCTCGCACAGATGTTACTTCTTCAATAACGGCTTGAACTTGGTGCGGAACTCTTCGATCTCCGGAGCGATGACATACTTGCAGTAGGGCTCGTTCGGGTGCAAGCGGTAGTAATCGTAGTGGTACTTTTCCGCCCGATAGAAGTTGCTGTACGGCTCGACCCGTGTAACGATAGGCGCGTCCCAAACCTTATCCTCCGTGAACTTTCGTATCGTGCTCTGCGCTGCTTTCTTCTGCGCCTCCGAGCGATAGAAGATCACGGAGCGGTAGTGTGGTCCCTCGTCATTGCCTTGTTTGTCGATGGTGGTCGGATTGCGCACGGTGAGCAGGACGCGGAGTAAATCCGTGTAGGAAACCACGGACGGGTCAAAAACGATGTTCAGCGTTTCCGCATGCCCGGTCGTGCCGGTCGTCACCTGATCGTACTTCGGATTCGCCATCTTGCCACCCGCGTAACCGGGGTCGACGCGTTGCACGCCCTTGATCTGGCGGAAGATTTCCTCCATACTCCAGAAACAACCCGCGGCAAGAGTCGCCTCTTCCATCTTAGGTTTCTGTGGCGCTGCGGAGGTGCTGGCGATTCCGGCGGTCATCAGTAGCGCGGCGGCGGCGAACCGGAAGAACGCCCGGCGGGATTGCTGTGTAGTCATTCGTTAATAGTTACCTTCTGCATAAATAACAGTTGACGGCGGGTGATAAGTTCCCTGCGCTGAGTGTTTCGGGGGTTTCACCTGGGTGAAACCCCCGACGAAAAGAGCCGTCTACGGGCTATTTCACATGGAAAGTTGCTTCATACTTCCGCCCGCCGAACAGCATCTCGCCTCCCGGTTGTGGCCCTATCCGTTGTTTCGTTCGGGAATCGACCGCACTAATGCTGGCAGATTCACGCGGCGGGAAGAATACAGGATCGTCAACGCCGCCTTTATACCATTTGACATGACCATCGGTGAAGGCGAAGTTCGCGCCGTTAACGTGGCGAAGACGTGCCCTGCCAATGCTCGCTCCCTTACCCGCGTCGCACCCGCCTTTTCTGTTGAACTTTGCCTCATGGGGACCTGAGTTCGAAGCCAACGCATGTCCGGCATTCCCAAAGCGGTCTTCGGCGTCGGTAGTCAGCACAGTGCGCGAAACAGCATTTACGGTCGATTGTTTGATCCCATGCAACAAGTCGTTGTACATGTAATATAACGTGAACACATCAGGGTTATACTTCGCCTCATACCTTTTTCCAGCGGGGGCTTCGCGTTGTGGATCGAAAAACAGTCGATTGCTTTTCAAATATGGGCTGAGAAGCCCTGGTATGATGCGCCCGTCGGGCAGCTTCCGATCCGGTCCCCAGCTTTGTAATACGACGTAAGGCGGTGCGCTCGGTTTGTTAGGAAGTAGCCGCAGGTCTACGAATTGTGCCGCGGGTGGAAAGCACTCGTCGTAGTCCTGTATATACTGCAGGAATCCGAGTGCGATTTGCTTCTGGTTTGAAGCACAGGAAGACTGACGGGAACCACGAGGTTTAGTGAACACCGGGTACAGAACTATCCCTAAAACAAAAACGATGAGTGCGGACACGGTCAACTCGGTGAGTGTGAAACCGCGCTTAGAATAATGATGAAATGATGGCATCGTATTTCGTTTCCTTTCTTACCAGGAGAGACGAAAATGTGTGCCGGTTCGTTACGGTTGCGCACCGGAAAAGCAGGCAAGGCACATTACCTAGCCCGCTTTTCCTCAGCGCGGCTAATTGTCGTCATCGTCGATGGGCGGCTTGTACCGCGCCGTTGGGAACGGCGTACCCGGTTTCTGCGCGTGCCAGACGGCGCGGGTGAGGACGTTCATGTCGGCGCGGTCAACCTCCGATAGGTCCAGTTTTGCTGAGGCTATCGCATGGTGCCGCGCTTCGCCGGTCAAAGCCGACGCGGACGGGTTCATTTCGTCCAGCGCAATGTTGGTCGGACGTGCGGTATACGGTGTCAGGTCGGCGGTCGGGGTGAAACAAGCCCGCATCGGGGTCGCCGTCCGGTCGAAGCGGTTCATCGGTTCTAGCCCCAATACCAGCCCCATCGTGCGCAGAAAGGACGTATGGTTGTACACATCGCTGACGACCGCGCGGCGTTTGGTATACGGA
>JACMMA010000336.1 GCA_014379275.1 Armatimonadota bacterium
GCACGGAGGGAAACGGACTCCTGGTGGCCACCAACCCGGTACCCTCGGGCGTACCGGGCGGAGCCAGAATCCGACGCAATGCGGTAGGTGCAACCCGCCTGGCCACGCCGCCCGTTCTCTGGCGTCGCGTCGGGCCATAGTACGTGGGAAATCGGGAAACGGGTTCTGTTATCCGCCGCGTACACTGTCAAACCACCGAGCAGATGAACGCGAAGTCCGCCGCTGGTCATACCTTGATCATACCCGACGAAAACAGCGAGGGCGGACACTAATGCGTCCGCCCCCGCCTCGTTGCCGCTTAGCCAGCGCGGCTTAGTACACCACGATCAACTCCGGCTTGTTCGTCCCTTCTTTGGAGGTCAGCCCGATCCATCCGTTGCCCGAACCGGTATTGATTGCGACAGAGAACACGCCGTCCCCGGCGGCTTCCGTGCGGACCGCGTTGGTGACATCGAGTTCGATGTACCCGGCGGGGTTCACCGTCAGCGACGTGATGAGTCCGCCCAGTCCCGGCAATGATCCGGGCGCGGTCGCCTGCGTCCAGGCATCGCTCGTCACACTACTCGCCCTGAACAAGACGTTTGTAGTAGCGTCCGGCTTGTAGATGCGCAGTTTCGCGCTCGTCACCGGGCGGGTCAGGACGCCGGTCGAGAAGCGGAAATACGACGTGTTCCACTCGCTTGTGTTGATCTGCGTGTTCGTCCCCGCCGCGTTATCGCTCTGCGTGTCGCGGTCGTCTGTCGGGTTCAGCGTCAGCGTCGTCGTCGAGGGCGGCGGCGGAGTCGTGCCGCCGGCGGCAGGCGACAGGGCCGAGCCAGGCACGACTTCGGACGGCACCGTGCCGGTCTGTCCCGGCTTGAGCCACCCGACCGCGAGGTTATCGCCGCCCGTGCCCTCCTTCATCAGCACTTCGACATAGTATTTCTGGCCCGCCGTCAGGTTTTTCACCGCCGACTTCTGCTCCGGCAATTTGTCCCACTCCCGGCTACCGGTCCAGCTACTCACCGACGCGATCTTCACCTTGCTCCCCGGCTGGTCGTTCGTGGAAAGCCACACTTCGCAAGTGTCGTCCCCGGCGATCCAGAACGTGTAGTTTCCGCTCGCCGGTGGGTGGATGTAGCCGCGCAG
Organism: Armatimonadota bacterium; assembly: GCA_014379275.1. Classification (GTDB taxonomy): domain Bacteria; phylum Armatimonadota; class Armatimonadia; order Armatimonadales; family Armatimonadaceae; genus JACMIU01. The sequence goes on from JACMMA010000336.1 coordinate 1,129, forward strand.
CCGGACGCCGTAGTTGTCGGCGGTGTTCGTCGCGGTTTCCAGACTCGTCAGGGTGCCGGTGGTCTGCGGCGCGGTCGCGACTGGGATGTTAGCGACCGCCGTCCCCGCGACGTTGGTCCAAGTTTCGTGGGTGATCGTTCCCGTGCCGCCAGTCGGCGGGGGCGGGGGCGGCGGGGGTCCGTTCGGGTCTATCGTATAAACGCCGTTACGAATCCGGGTGTAGATGCCGTTTTTCACCGCAATGGCGATCAACTTTTTCGTGCTACTGATCGTCACCGGTCCGGTATACTGCGTCCACGTGCCCGGCTTCAGTTTGGACTCGACACTCGGCACCTCATAGCCGGTTCCGCCCGTCACGTAATAGATCGTGGTTCCCGGCTCCGACGTGATCGTCACCGTTCTCGCGGAAGTGTAGGTCCCTGCCGCCGGGCTGAACGTCGGGAATGGCAGAATGTTCGTACTGGAAACGTAGCGTAGCAACGGCTGTCCGAGCACGGTGCCTGTGTTCTTGAAGACGACGCCGGGTCCGACGAAGTCGACACTGTTGTTGATCACGTCGTGCTTCGCGATCCGCTCCGGGGAGCCCGCCGAAACCCCCAGATCGCCGTCGTCGTTGTTGACGCCGTTCCAGTAGCCACGGATGTACACCCCCTCGTGCCGGTCGGTGGCACGGGTTTCCCACGGGTAAAGGTGATCCACCAGGTGGTTGGCATTCAAAGCGTAAACGCCGCCGTACTGCGAATCGGCGGGGACGGTACTGTCACGCAGGATCTTGACGTTCTTGAACGTGAAGTTGCGGTAATACTCGATGCGGACCGCCGTGTAGCCGAAACTGTTCAGGTCGGTATAGGAGTCAAGGACGCTACTGGTGGGCCAGATGCCGTTGATCTCGTTGTCCACGGTGAAGACGCCTTCATAGCATCCGATCGCCGTGTTCCCGAAGAAGCGCATCATCGGAGTGTCCGCGCTGTAAATGAACGGATTACCGCCCGCCGCCTCGGGGTCGATCAGAGTGCTTGCCAGGACCTTCTGGCTATCGCCGAGGTTGACGCCGCTGCGCTCGAAGTAGGAGTACCCGCTACCGGCACCGGTCGCCACGTTGTTCTCGACCGTGACGTTGCCGCCCTGGAACCAGAAGCCGACGCCGCTCCGGGCGAGGTCGTGCGTACCCGTCCCATCCTTGATGAAACCGCGCCCCGCCGTGGTGGATGCCAGATTGCGCCGGAACGTGCCGATCTCCGCGCCGTTCTCGGTGATGAACGCCGCGCCGAACGCGTTGTGCGAAACGTTATCCTCGAACGTGACGAAACTATCATGGTTCACATAGGCCCAGCTGCTCGGGTTAAGCACGGCGCATCCCTGGACGTAGCTCGGGGTGACGTTTTTGTCGTCCTTGCCGGTGCGGTGGAAATGGACCGCGTACCGCCCGCGCGGGTTGTTTCCGGCGGGAAGCGCGGAGGTCGCCGAACTGGTGACGTCGATGTCCTTGCGGGTGCGTCCCAGGCTATAGAACCCGGCATAGCGCACGTCTACGTCGCGGTTATGCATGAACATCACGTGCCCGCGCCGGCTCGCATCTCCGGTGTTCGCGGAGCGGAAATAAACGTTGCGGCTGTAGTTCGATACATACGGATACAAGCCGAAGCTGCCATACTCGGCGGGACGGTTCGTGGTGAGGCCGGCGCTTAAGCCGATGTTGCCGCCGGAAAGCGTGGACAGGGTCCGCTGTTCGTCCGAGGAAATCGGGGCGTAATCCCCCGCGGACGGGTTCCGGTATTTGAGCGACGTGCCGGAAACGACGACGGTATCACCGGTGCGCCAACCGATCGGAGCCGACTGGAGTGTCGCCGCCGTAGCCCCGGACGCCAGCCCGCTGTTGGTTTTCAGATACGGTGTTACGGTCGCGCCGCAAATACGTACTTTGCCGTGCGACAGTAAGCCGCGACTGACGAAGGACGGGTCGTAATTCGTGGTGTCGATCGCGCCGGTGTCGGTGAACACAATTTCGCTACGCACCGCCGACTGGATCGGCGCGGTTGTCGTCCCCTGCTCCCATTCGGCGTTCTCGTCCACGACGATGGTGTCGACATACAGGGCGGTGTTGATATTATTCTGGAAAGTGATCTTCCCCTCGACACGGACCCAGCGGATCGGGGTGGTGGCGTTGGAGTTATAGGTCACGGTGCGCCCGGACGGAATGTACACTTTGGCGTCGTTGCCGGGGACCGTGCCCGTGTTCCACGTCGAACCGGAGTTCCACGGTCCACTGGCGGACGCGACATGGGTAGCCTGGTTTGTCGGCACCAGCGCGAGCATGCGGTCGTGCTCGGCGACCATCGCGGAGTCCAGATGGACCTGTGCGAAGACCGGAGCATCGAGCGAAAAGACGAGAGAAACCGACCCCGCGAACAGGGGCAGGATGCCAGCCATCTGGCATAACCGGCGCATCATAGTAGACTTCATCGTTGAGCACCTTTCACACGGACGTAAGATTGCGAGAACAGACGGAGTCGCCGGGAAGGACCTGCGATAAAATAAGACTCATTAGCTTCCCTCCTTTGGGCAGACTTCATTGTGTACAAGTACACAATGAGGATATAGTACCATACGTTTCGCGCTTCGCTACATTTTGCGAAACTATTTTCTCTGAGTCTTCCCGATGCGTGACTTTTAGGATTCGCCCAGCGAGTCAAGACTTAATATAGCCGGAATTTATTAGTTTTCCTTGACACCATTCGATGCACCATGCTAGAGTAATGCATGTTTAATTTATCGTTAGGTCAGCGATTCGTTTTCGCACAACCTAGCGATAAATATGAGATTGAGCGACATTCGAATATGCCATCTTCAAATGGAAACTGTCGAAACAGTTGTAACGAAATTGTCGCCCAATCGGTCAGTTACACTCTCGCACTGTTGCCAAATATCGTCATAGAAACAGTTTTCCATCATCCCTGATCACTGGCACCACCCTGCTCCATTGATGCCAACTGTTGATGTCTACGATTTCTGATCATCACAAAACTATGAATTCATTTACCCTTTCCGTTCTTACCGGCACGCTCTTATTTCTCGTTTGTGCCGCCGCTCCGCTCCGCTCCGCCGCGGAACCGCCCCCCGCAAATATTGACTGCGTGGACCCCTTCATCGGCACGACCGGCGGGGGGAACGTCTACCCCGGCGCCACGTTGCCTTTCGGCTTCATCCAGGTCAGCCCCGACACGGGAAGGGGTAGCGAAGCGGCGGGTTACAAGTTCGGCAAGAACATCAGCGCCTTCTCCCAGCAGCACATTTCCGGCATGGGCGGTCCCATTCTGGGTCAGATTTCGATCTTCCCGCTGACCGGTCCGCTCGCTAAACCTTCCGAGATTACCTCCACGGGCAAATCCGCCGAGGCGGCATCTCCGGGTTATTACACGGTGACCCTAGCCCCGTGGGATGTGAAGGTGGAACTCTCCTGCACCCATCACGTTGCCTTTCACCGCCATACCTTTCCCGAGAGCGCCGAATCGCGGGTACTGGTGGACGTCGGCCACTGCCTTTACGGCAACGAGAGCAATTGGAGCAGCGCAAAGCCCATCGGCGGCGAGGTCAACGTGGACCCCGCCAAGCGGGAGGTGTCCGGCTTCATGGTTTACACGGGCGGTCGCACGACCGGCAAACCGTGGAAAGTCTATTTCGTCGCCCGGTTCGACACCGCGTTCAGCTCCTCCGGCACCTGGACCGACGGCGGCGCACTCGTGGAAGGCTCCACGAAAAACGTCGGCAACGAGATCGGCGCCTACCTGAACTTCCGCACGACCAAAGGGCAGGTCGTCCAGTCCAAGGTCGGCGTTTCCTGGCGCGGCGTCGAGCAGGCACGCGGTCGCTTCGCCGCCGAACTGCCGGGCTGGGATTTCGCCGCCGTGAAACTCGCCGCCCGCCGGACCTGGGAGGACGCTTTGAACAAGGTCAACGTGGAAGGCGGCACCCCGGACCAGCGCAGAATGTTCTACACCGCGCTTTACCGCACCCACGTCACCCCCAACAACTGGACCGGCGAGGCGCCCGAACGTTACGGCAACAAGACGTACTACGAGAACTTGCTCTGCCTTTGGGACACCTTCCGTACCGTGAACCCCCTGCTCACGCTGATCCAGCCCGAAGTGCAGACCGGCATCGTCAACTCGCTGATCAACTTTCACGAGGTGGACGGGTGGACCGGCGACTCCCACAGCGCGCACCAGTATGAGCATGTGCAGAACGGCTCCAGCGCCGACATCATCATCGCCGATGCGTTCGTGAAAAATTTGCCCGGCGTGGATTGGGCAAAAGCCTATCAGGCTGTCCGCAAGAACGCCTTCGTGGACGAGAATCCTAAAGCCAGGGCACGCCCCATCAAGGGCCGTTTTCGCCTGGACGCATACCGCCAAAACCACTATCTGCCGACCGATGTCACCGTGTCGACCGACCTCGCGCAACCCCGCAATAACCAGGCTGTTTCGCGGACGCTCGAATACGTTTACAACGACTTCTGCGTGCTGGCTCTCGCCAAAAAATACGGCACCCCCGAGGACGTGGCGGACCTGCAAGGTCGGCTGCTCTGGTACGCCAATCTGTGGGATAAGGACCCCGGCGGCTTCATGCGCGGCAAGAAGGCGGACGGCTCCTGGCACACTCCCTTCGACCCGCTGAAAAGCGAGACCGGCCCGCAGTACTATGAAGGGCACGCTTGGACCTGGAGTTGGTACGTGCCGCATGACAACCAGGGGCTGATCAACCTGCTCGGCGGCGACGCACAGTTCGTGGATAAACTCACCATCGCCTGCGATAAATACTACGAGGCTTACAACGAGCCTTGTATGTTGGAAACGTTCCTGTTCATCCACGCGGGTCGTCCCGACAAAACGCAGTTCTTCGCCC
>JACMMA010000337.1 GCA_014379275.1 Armatimonadota bacterium
AAAAGAAGGTTCGCCGTATTATCCCCGGCGGGAGCCCCGGAACGGTCCGTCACCGGGTTGGGGGCACCCAGTGCCGCCGGGGTGCGCCGCTTGTCCTTGTCGGTAATAAAGCGGAGCGATTCGGTCAAACCGAGCGCCTTGTAAGCGACTAACTCGCGGCGAAGTCCTTCGCCCTCGGTGTTCTGAAACGTCGTCGGGTCCAGCGAATCCACGATGCCGACGCGCCCGACCGACTCCAGCTTTATATACCGGCGTGTGCGGTCCGCGTCGGCGGGATTGACCTGTTCCGTGCGATCGAATATCCCGTTGCCATTCCGATCCTCCCAGAAAACGGTGGTTCCGGTGGCGGGATCTACCTGCGTGCGATACGGGGCGTAGGAAACACGCACCAGAGCGCGTCCCCCCAGGTTCGACTGAGACGCGGTCGGACCGCCGAAGTTGATGCGCGTGTAGCCGCCTTCGCCGGTCGCCGGGTCGTAAAACTTCAGTCGGCGGTAGTCCGGGTCGTTGGGCCCGACGGTTCCGTTGACGATTCCATTATTGTTATCGTCAACCGTGGGGTCATCGGCGGGACCCTGGTAGTCGACGGGGTCGCGAGTCGGCAGGCTGTCCGGCACCGGTCGCCAGTCCGCGCCTTCCGGCGAGGTCATCAGCTGCTGGTCCAGATACTTGATTCCGGCTTCCGCGAACTTGTTGGCAGCGGAAACCTGGACGCCGCGTCGCGTATTGCGCAGGTTGTTGGCGATCAGTGCGATGAACACGCCGCCTAAAAACAGCAGAATAAACAGAACGATGATGGCGACGATCAGCGACTGACCGCCGCTTTTGCGACGGAGGTTTTGTCGATGAGCGAGCGAACCGCGACGTTGCGCCGCCCGCGCTATGGTTTGTGCGTCCTTAGCGGAGAACATTGTTGATTATTACCTTATCGCTCACCTGGATCGTCTGAGCGCGTCCGTCGGTCGGGTCGTAGATTCGTGCCCCTAGATTGATATTGTATTGCTGCCGCGTTGCATAGTCGATCCGGAAAATGTCGGCTTCCGGGCGCGTCGTCGCGCCGTTCGCTATCGGAGCATTGTTTGCACTGAGCGGATTGCCCCAGGACGCCGACGCGGCATTCGGGTCACGACTATAGTTGTTCTGCCAGAGATACGTCGCGGTCACGAAGTTCACGCCGTTCGTGCCTGCCGCCGCCATGCCGGATGCCTGTGCACCCGCTTGATCGAACTCGAAAATCTGCGCGTAGTTATCGGCAGCGGTACCGGGATAAAAGTCGTAGTTGAATGCGTACACCGGTCTTCTTTCCGGCACAATCGTGAACTGAGGCGGAACCGCTACCGTGTCATAGGTCGAGTTCGGTTGTAGGACACCGCCCAACGCTCCAACGCGGGTCCAGGATGTTTCCACACCGCGCGAAACGAGCGGCGCGGAAAGCCGCTCGGAGCCGACGATTATACGTACGCCCCGCGCCCTGGCTGCCCCCTGCGTTTCGCCGAAGACATCGAGCGGCGAAACCATCGTTGCCGGCGCAATGAGCGACGCACCGGACAGTTGATAATTGGGCGCGAATAGATCTGCCCGAACGATGCCCTGGTTCACGGCTACGAGTCCCGTACCGGCGTCCGTCGCGCGCGTGTCGATCTTGAACCGGGTCGTGATCAATTCCCCTCCCGCAGGCACCAGACCGGGCGGGACCGCGACAGCCGTGTTGGAAGGTGTCAAGTAGTAGGGAACCCCGACCCCGCCCGCACTTTCCCCCATTAACGGAGGGAACGCCGTCTCGATACGCCCGCGGTCGGCATCTACCGAGAACGTCAGGCGCGGTGTTTTCACGAACAGTTTCCGCGTCACCGGGCTATATACGGTGTAAAGGTTTGTTGTAGCCGTCGTCAGGGTCCCGGCGCTTTCAAACGGTCTTTGCACATTGTTAACGATAAAAATGTCGCCGTCCGGTTCGCGATCAACGGTCATCGTCAGTGCGCCGAACGGTTCCGGCGTTCGGGGCGAACCGTTGTAATTCGTGGAGCCGCGTAAAACCCGGATTGTGTAGGGGTAGGTCCACGCCGCGAACTTGGTCTGGTATAGCGTCGGGACTGCCGCCGGGGTTTCGACACCGCCACTGGTCAGAAAGCCGGGTGCCGCGACATCGCCAGGGATCGCCACCGGCGCAAACGTAGTTGTCGGCGAGAACGGATCGTTCTCGTCCTTCTCGTTGCGATTCGTCGCCGCACCGACACGGTTCCAACGTAGCAAGTCTACATTTTCGGAAACCAGTACCGCTTGCGAAATCCCCTGCCAGTTTTCGCCATAGGTTCTATCATTACCTCTTATCGGGTTGCCTCGTGCATCTAGCACGGGGTTGCCCTCGCTATCGGTTAAAGTCGAGTTCGCGATTTTGTCTGCGTAGAAGAACGCGGGATCATTAAATCCGCCCGAGTTCGGGGCAGTGCTGTTATACGTCGGGCGCGACCGCGTGGCGGGGTC
>JACMMA010000003.1 GCA_014379275.1 Armatimonadota bacterium
CCGGATTCGCGGGAAAGAACCAACCGCCAAAGATAGCCAAACAAGAGACCAGCACCGCAGGTCCAACGATGCAACGTGAGGTTGCCGCCGTCCGCGCAGGACAAAGAAAGAAAACGTCATGTGCGCTGAGTGATCTTTGCTAAGAGTAACGCAGTGATTAGTAGAATGCCTACGGCGGTTACCTGGATCTCTGTGGTTACGCCCGAGACTCCCATACCGGTTTGTAGCGTCGCGATCAGCAAGAGCGCAACGATAGAGCCGAAGACCGTCCCGCGCCCGCCGAAAATGCTCGTCCCTCCGAGCACGACCGCCGTGATCACATCGAGTTCGAGACCGCGTGCGTGATCGTAGCGGGCAACTCCCAGGCGCGAAAGGAGTAACAATGCCGCGACGCCAGCGGTCGCGCCGGACAGGACGAAAACTCGGGTCACTACTTCCTCCGTGGGTACGCCGGAATATCGCGCTGCCTCACTGCTCACCCCCACCGTAGTAATATACCGCCCCAATACCGACCGGTGCAGGAGCAGACCGAACGCGACGGTGGCAAGGAGGAGCAGGATCAGGGGGACGTGGAAATAGGTCCCCGGCACAGACACCTTTTCGACCCCGACGAACCAGCGCGGCATCGGCACCGATTGATCGCCGAGCAAAATCTGTGCGCCGCCCCGATACAGTGCCATCGTCGCCAGCGTGACGACGAGCGACGGCAATTTCCGTTTCGCGACGAGTGCTCCGTTGATCCAGCCGAAGCCCGCTCCGAGAACCGGCGCGAGCGGAATCAGAACGCCGAGCGGGATTCCGAGTCGGGCATGGAGGGTGGCGACGATGGCACCGACCAGCGCGAGTATCGACGTGACGGAAAGGTCGATATGCCCCGCCACAATCACGAGCGTCATGGCGAGCGTCAGCAGACCGGCTTCCATATACAGCGTGGAGCGGTCGAACAGATACGCGGTGTCAAAAAAGCGCGGTTCGCGCACGGCGGTGACCACGAGAACGAGCACGAGCAATCCAACCGAAACACATTCCGGGGCGTACCGCTTCCAAAGAGGGGCGAGATACTTCATGGGATCATTCTCCGGTCAACCGCCTGAGCAGACGTTTCTTCGCCGCGTCATCGGCGACGATAGCAAGCAGAATAACGAAGCCATATACAGCGGATTGCCAGGTTTCCGCGATGTTCAGCACGGCGAGGGCGACATTGATCGTTCCGAGCAAAAGGCAACTTAGCAACACCCCGGCGACAGAACCGACTCCCCCGAAAATGCTGGTTCCGCCGATCACAACAGCGGCGATCACGAGCAGTTCGAAGCCGTTGCCGATGCTCGCAGGATTGATCGTGCCAAAGCGTGAGGCGTACAAAACTCCGGCAAGCCCGGCACCCGCGCCACAGATCACGTAACTGAAAAACGTCGTCGCGCGAACCGGGATACCGCGTAGTGCCGCCGCGTCGGGGTCCCCCCCGATGGCGTACAGGTTGCGCCCGATCCGCGTCTGGGTGAGCAGAAAATGCACCGCAGCACCGGCGAGTAATGCCATGAACACCACCCACGGCGCGACGTTCTGCCCGAACGGTCCGTCGATGGACCAACGCGCCATCGCGCGTGGCAACTGGTAGTCATCGATCTGGCGACCGCCGCTGACGATGAATGTCAGACCACGGTAGATCCCCAGTGTTCCGAGCGTCGCCACAATCGGCGGAACGCCCGCCCCGGCAATCAAGGCACCATTCACCGCGCCGAGTGCCATTCCGATGGCGACCCCGATTAGCCCGGCGAGATAAACGTTCGTCTCGGGATGGTCGCGAAGGAGCATGCCGACCAGCATTCCCGAAAGCCCCAGCGTCGAGCCGACGGAAACGTCGATGCCGCGCGTCAAAATGACGGTCATCTGCCCCATCGCGACCACGGTAATCAGCGGCACCCAGAGCAGGATGCTTTTCAGGTTCGACTCGGAGAGAAAGCGCGGTTGGATGATACTGACGACAATTATCAGAACGACAACCGCGACGGCGGTGGGCGACTCGCGGCGGGCAGGTATATTTGACTTCACGCGGTCGCCTCGGTCAGACCCGACGCGGCGGCGATAATCGCTTCCGAGGTCGCTTCCTGCCGCGCGAGTTCGCGCACGATCCGCCCTTCGCGCATGACGAGAACCCGGTCGCACAGGGCAACCACTTCCGGCAGGTCGGACGAGATCAGGAGCACCGCCACGCCCTTTTCGGCGAGGTCGGCGATGAGGCGGTGGACTTCGGATTTCGCGCCGACATCGATTCCGCGCGTCGGTTCGTCCAGGATCAGGATGCTCGGGTCGGTTTGGAGCCACTTCGCGAGAACGATCTTCTGCTGGTTGCCCCCCGACAACTCGCGGATCGGTTGCTCGGCGTCGCGACAGCGCACGGAAAGTTTCCCGATCCATCCGTCCGCCATCGCGCGAGCCACTTTATCCCGAACCCAACCCCTCGGCGAAATGCGCGGGAGTGCCGCAAGCGAGGCGTTCTCCCAGAGCGACATCGGGAGCAAGGCACCGTGCTGTTGCCGATCCTCGGGGACAAGCGCGATTCCCAGTCGCATTGCGTCGCCGGGCGACCGGATCGCCGCCGGCTTCCCCGCGACACGGACCGCGCCGCTATCGGCGGGCAACAGCCCGAACAAAGAGCGGGCGACCTCGGTTCGCCCCGCGCCGACCAGTCCCGCGAGTCCAACGACTTCGCCTTTATGCACCGTGAAACCGATGTTTATAAACTTCCGCTCCCGGCTCAGTCCCGAAACTTCCAGCATCGGTGCGCCCGGCGTGTTGCTCGGGCGCGACTTCAGCAGGTCCACCTCGCGCCCCACCATCAGGCGGACGACTTCGTCGGTGTCCGTGTCGCACGTCAATCGTTCGCCGACGATCTTGCCGTCCCGCAGAATTGTCAACCGGTCGCACAGGTCGAAGATCTCCTCCATGCGATGCCCGATAAACGCCACCGCCTTGCCCTCGGACTGGAGACGGCGCAGGATGACGGTCAGCCGCTTCACCTCGCCGGGCGTCAGGGATGCCGTGGTTTCGTCCAGGATCAGCACCCGTACATCCTGCGAAAGTGCCGCCGCCAGTTCCAGCATCTGACGGTCGGCGACCGACAAGCCGCGTGCCGGAGCCTTGGGATCAATCGCGACCCCTAGCGTACTGAGCAGCCGTTTCGCCTCGGCGAACATCCGCGCCCAGTCTACCCGCCCGCCGCGCATCGGCTGCCTGCCCGCGAAGATGTTCTCCGCCGCCGACAGATCGGGAAAGGTTTGCGGCTCCTGCGGGATCAGCGCGATACCGAGCGCGCTTGCCGCACGCGGGTTCGGTATCGCGACCTGTCTGCCGTCTACCGTGATGGTCCCACGCGTCGGGGTGTGGACACCGGCGATCAGTTTCGCCAGAGTGGACTTCCCCGCGCCGTTCTCGCCGAGGAAGGCATGGATCTCGCCCGCATAGAGCGATACCGAGGCATCTTCCAGAACCGTGACCGTCCCGAAAGTTTTGGTCAGCCCCGTCGCCTGAATCAGAACGGTGCTCACCGCTTCGGGATCACCTTGAAGCGGTATCTCCCCGACGACACCGTGAAGACCGCCGCGTCGGCTTCCTGACGCAACGTCGCCACGCCCGGTGACGCGGCGACCGGTTTCCCGTTCTCCTCGATCGTGTCTCCAGTCCGTGCCGGGACATGGATCGTGGCGGTCGTGTTGGCGGGGATGATCACCTCCAGGATCAGTTCGCCGTTTTTCCCTTTCGCCCATTTGCTTTCCACCGGTCCGCGCAGCGAGTCGTACCGGACCTGCGCGTGTTTCAAAGCACCGACGATCTGCGGACGGACCGTTACCCGCGACCAGGCGGGACCGTCGGTGTCGATGCCGCCGACACCGGAATAGACCCATTCGCCGACACAGCCGAGCCAGTAGTGGTTGAACGAGTTCATTCCGGCGTCCTGAAACCCTTTCTCGGGTGTCCAGCCGTCCCACCGCTCCCACATCGTGGTCGCGCCGATCTTGACCTGATACAGCCACGATGGATACGTCTCGCGCAAGAGTAGCGTGTTCGCGACATCACTTTTGCCTTCCCCGGCTAAAGCAGTCAGTAGGAGCGGCGTCCCGATAAATCCGGTGGTCAGATGCCCGCCCTGCTCGCGGATCGAATCCGTCAGATGCCGCGCCGCGTCGGGGCGCTTTCCTGTCTCGATCAGTTTCCAATCCAGCGCGAGCGCATAAAAGGTCTGGCTTTCGCGGTTGTCATCCACGACCTTCCCGTCCGGCGTGACAAATCTGCGATTGAAGACGGCGCGAACCATCGCCGCCCGGTTTCGGAACTGCTCCGCTTCTGCCGGGCGCCCGATAGCATCTGCCATGACTGCCATCAGTTGCGCGGAGCGGAAATAGTACGCCGTCCCGTGGATTGGCGACTTGTCCGGTCCGGCGAGCAACAGCCAGTCGCCGAAAGCGCCCGCCGAACGAATCCCCTCGGGCGCGACCTTCGCCAGATGATCCATGTACTTCACCATCGAGGGCCAACTCTGCTCGATGAGCCGCGTGTCTCCGTACATTTCCCACATACGGTACACGCAGATCACGCCCGCGTCTTCCCAGGCGGCGTTTCCGCCGCCGATGAAACTCGGAGCCACATCGGGGTACGAACCGTCCGGGAACTGCCCGTCGCGCACGTCCATCAGCCATTTCGTGTAGAACGCCGCCGCGTCGCGGTGGAACATCGACGTTTTCGCGAACACCTGTGCGTCACCCATCCAACCGGCGCGTTCGTCGCGTTGCGGGCAGTCCGTCGGCACATCCAGCGCGTTGCCCCGGAAACCCCAATCGATGTTCTGAACGAGTTTGTTCAGCAGAGGGTTATCGCTCCCGAACGCCAGCGTCGATTTCAGATCGGAGTTCGCAACCCGTCCCACGACGGCGTTCGTTTCCAATGGCTCCGCATCCCCCGTGATCTCGACATACTGAAAGCCGTGGAAGGTAAATGCCGGTTCCAGTGTTTGCTTGCCGCCTTTGAGGATGTAGGTGTCCGCTGCCTGTGCGGTGCGCAGGTTCGTCGTGTATAGCGTCCCGTCCGGGTTTAGCCGCTCGCCGTGACGCACCGTGATTATTTGTCCCGGCTTCCCGCTCACGCGCAGTCGCACCCAGCCGACCATGTTCTGACCCATGTCGTAGATGAACACTCCTTTCCGGGGTTCGGTGCGTTTCTTCGCGCTAACCTGTCCGGTGACCCGGATCGGTTCGTTCGTCTGCGCGTCGACAATGATTCCGGGGTCGGGGGTGACGCTGGCGGACGACCACCCCTGCTCCGCAAAGTTCGGCGTGTTCCAGCCCGGCATTTCAGCGCGGGTATCCGTGCGAGTTCCCATCAGCATATCCGCGCTTCGGATCGCCCCAAACCGTGTCTTCCAGGAACCGTCCGTACCGACGACTGCGTGGGTACCGTCGGTGTACTCCAGATCGAGTTGCAGACGTAGCTTCGGGTTGCCCCCGTAGAAGTCCCGCCTACCCGTGAATGCGAGATAACTCGCATACCAGCCGTCGCCGAGGATCGCGCCGATGGCGTTCTGTCCGGGGCGCACCAACTTGGTGACGTCATAGGTGAGGTAATGAACGCGCTTTCGGTAGTCGGTCCATCCGGGTGATAGGACGTCATCACTGACCGGTTTTCCGTTCAGAGACAGTTCATACACGCCGAGCGCGGTCGCGTACAGTAGCGCCCGTCGCACCGTCTTTTCGGCGGCGAACGTTTTGCGGAAGTACGGCGGCGGGGTCAGATTTTTGCTTCCCTGCGCAGCTATCGTTCCCCAAGGCTGTATTCCGTTCGCGCCGATGACACGCACGGGGACGAAGGAACCGTCGGGTTCGGTCGCCGCTTTCCAATCGCTGTCCGTCACACACACGAACTCCTGCCCGCCGGAAGTCCGAACCACGAGCCGTGCGATCAGACCGGCGGGACCGGACGCGAGATTTTCCGCGCGAATCGTGATCGTGTTGAGACCGGGACGGAGTTGCCTGGAAACATCAATCCGGCGGTACTCGCGCCAGGAATCTGTAGCCCGCTCCGTAGCCACGGGTTTCCCGTTGATCGCGAGGTCCCAGTTGTCGTCCACCGCGATAGCCATGGTTGCTTGCGCAACCCGGCTCTCCGCGGGGAGGTTCAGCGTGCCGCGAAAGAAACGTTCCGCGGCCGGCGGTTCGACACCATCACCCGCAAACCAGATCCATTGGGCGGTGCCGAGGGCCGGCATGTCGACGCCTATCTTAGGTGTGATCCATCGGGCACTCCAGTCCGAAGGCTCCAGCAATCCCATCGTCCAGGTTGCCGGGCGGCTCCACGCCGACGGTTCCCCGGACGCGTCCCAGACGCGCACCTTCCAGAACACCTGTTGAGCGGATCGCAATGGTTTCCCGGCGTACCCCATCTGCGTGGTTTCGTCCGATATAACCTTGCCCGTGTTCCAGAGATCGCCTTTGTCCTGGTTGAGGGCGGCTACAGTGGATGCGACGAGGATATGGTAAGCCGTTTGTTTTTCTCCCCGCTCCCGGCTGGTAACGATCCAGAAGAGTCGCGGGGTCGGCGTATCAATGGCGAGGGGGTCACGCCGGTACTCGCACCGAAGATTAGCCGGAGATAACTCCGCGTGTGCAGACGGCACACCGAAAAACAAGGCGATGATACAAAGAAACAGCGCGCGAAATTGACCGCGCCTTTTCTCTATTGGAGTCGGCATCCTGAACTATCCTTAATGAAACAACCGGTCGAGGATACTCCCCGGACGACGTGTTAGCTTCATCGGCTATGTTCGCTCGAGCCAGGCAGAACATATCAGTGCGGCATCCTGGTTTCGTTTTCCTTCATATGCCGGTTAGAGAGTTTCGTTTTATTGCTTCCAGGTGAATGTGGTAGCGGCGGGGAGCGGTCGTTCAGGAATGTTTGCCGGGACAGTAGCTGTCGTCCTGGGAACCAGACTGCACCCCGCGGTGTTTACCACCCAGCACCTTTCCACCGGAGAACCAACATGCTTAAACGTTTCGCCTCTTCTGTTATCCTTAGCCTTGCTGCTGTCGCGGTATTCACCGCCATGCCCGCCGATGCCGCGCCCGCCAAAAGCCCGCTCGACTTCAAAGTGAGGAATATCGAGGGCAAGACGGTTCCCCTGTCGCGTTATAAAGGGAAAGTCACCCTGTTCGTCAACACCGCGTCGCAGTGCGGGTTTACGCCGCAGTATGCCAGCCTGGAAACGTTGTATGGCCGGTATAAGGGCAAGGGCTTGCGCGTCCTCGGCTTCCCCGCCAACGATTTCGGCAACCAGGAGCCAGGCACCGATGCGGAGATCAAGCAGTTTTGCAGTGCGCGCTTTAATACGACCTTTGACATGTTCTCGAAAGTGACTGTCGCGCCCGGTGCGGGGCAGTCCCCGCTGTACGCGTTCCTGACCGGCAAAGATACCAACCCGAAGTTCGCGGGACCGGTTCAGTGGAACTTCACCAAGTTTCTGGTGGACGACAAAGGTCAGGTCGTCGCCCGGTTCGACTCGTCCAAAGACCCGCTCTCGCCGGAAGTCGTCCGCGCGGTCGAAGCCGCCCTTGCCAAGAAGAAGTAGGACCTGGGCGGCGGCCTGCGGGAGTGTCCCCCCCATCCCAGGCACCAAGACCCGCATACATTCCGTGTGCGGGTTTTGCTTGTTCGCGGATCAACGTAACGTGTCGCCGGATTCCCCGCCGTAAAAATTGCCACCGTTACAGATCCGCCCCGGGTTGCAGTTTAATTTCCCCATCGGCCTTGACAGCATACTAAATTCGATGCATACTGGTTTGTATTACAAACCAGTATGGGAGATTATAAAATGGTTACCGCAATCGAAGGCTACGCGGGTCGTTCCAAACGCACTTATCAGGCAGACGGACTGTTCGATATACATTCCGGCATCGCGCTGTTTGCCATCGCGCTAATCAACTTCGCGGCGATACGATCCATCGCTTCGATGCACGGACCCGATTTCCACACCAGCCGCGCCTATCATGATGGCAATAACTTCTTCATCATGTCGATTCTTCTGGCGAACGCCCTGATAATGGTCAGCTTTCGTGCGATGGAGCCGTTGAAGCGTCGGTTCGTGTACCCACGGATGGGGTACGTCCAGCCTCGCATCGTTCCCGAAGAGCGCCGGAGAATGGTTCTTCTGGCTTTCGTCCTGATCGGGCTCGGACAATTCGTTGCTACCCGGTTCGCGTTGTGGGGTTCGCCCAGTTTCTGGACCAGTAACATGAGCCTGGTATGCATCGGTTTCGGAATCGGAATCGGTCTCGTCGACAATTTTCTGAAAGTCGGTTTCGCCCGCCATCTCGCTGTCGCGGGTGTATCCGTCGTCGCTTCCACGCTACTGGCATCCGCGCACCTTGGCTGGTTGCAGGCCAGCCTCTGGTTCGTGATCATCCTCGGCGCGAGTCTGGTCCTCTCGGGGTCAATCGCCTTCGCGAAGATACTACGCACTCCCGTCCTTACGGAGGCGGACGCGTAATGAACGAGCAGATCCGGAGCATCGCCGAGTTGGACCGCGTGATCCACGAGCCCGCGCGATTGATGATCGTCGCCATCCTTTCCGAGGTCGAGGAAGCCGACTTCCTGTATCTGCTCCGCGAGACGGGGATGAGTAGAGGGAACCTGTCGAGCCACCTATCGCGGTTGGAAGCGTCTCTTTATGTCGAGGTAACCAAGACCTACCGCGGGAAAATCCAGATGACCCTGTGCCGACTGACCGACGAGGGACGCGCGGCGTTCGACCAGTATCGCGTGGCATTGAAGGCGAGTCTGGAAGCGATCGATTCCCGGTCTCCCGGCAGTGGAGTACAGCCAAGCCCCAGTTTTTAGGGATCATCTTTTAAACGCAGTGCTCACCCGGCGAACGGTTTATTTTTCCGGTCTTCGGCTTCCGCCAGCATCATTCTCTCTGCTGTGGTTACGACATTTGGCGTGTCGCTTTTGGCGAGTGAAAGCCCATACTCTTCCAGCAGTTCCGCCATCGGCAGGTTGGTGAACCGTATTGCGACCGCGAGAAGCGGCAGGTTCGAGAGTGCCGGACGTAGCGGGTCGGCGCCCGCTTCCAGCAACATCCGTGCAATGGTAGCGTCGCCTCCAGAGACAGCGACCCCGAAAGGAGTGTCGGAGACGGAATCACCGGTGTTCGTATTTGCCCCGCGTTCCAGGAGAAGATTGACCAGGTCACGTTTTTTCATTGCCACCGCCACCCACAAAGGCGACGTATTCGGCGGGGCGGACGATCCCGCGCCGTCGGGGTCTGCGCCCGCGTCGAGTAACGCCTTCGCGACGACAAGGTTTCCACCGATGACCGCGCGAGCCAGCACCCCGGCACCGTTCCTGGCGGCGGCGTTGGGGTCCGCCGCCGCTTCCAGTAGCAGGCGCACCAGGGCGACATCCCCACGCTGTGCCGAAGCCATCAGCGGCGTGATGCTCATGGATTCACCGCGCGCGTCCACGGCGGCACCTGCTTCCAACAGCAGACGC
The DNA here is from genome assembly GCA_014379275.1 of Armatimonadota bacterium. Lineage (GTDB taxonomy): Bacteria > Armatimonadota > Armatimonadia > Armatimonadales > Armatimonadaceae > JACMIU01. Next base: position 9,538 of record JACMMA010000003.1, read on the forward strand.
GCGGCATCCGCTCGCCCCTCGCGTGCGGCAACAAGCAGCGGCGTCCGTCCCCGCGCATCGCGGGCTTCAACGTCGGCTCCAGATTCCAGCAGGCGAACAACTTGCGCCGCGTCGCCGCGCGACGCGGCGATATGCAGTGCTTCTGCATCCGAAGCGGTCGGCATATCGCGACTCGATCTTGTCGGATCGTCAGGTTTTTGAGTCATAAAATACTTTCGTTCTCACATCTGAACTTATTGTACAGGGGGCTGGTACGTATTTTCGAACGAAGTCCGGGAGACGAACCGGTGAAATTCCGGGCTGTTTTTGAACTGCTTATAAAACTCGGTGTGGTCCTTGATGAACGAGATTAACGCGTGTTCGAGGGCGTGATCGTGCTGCTGGCGGGCGTTCTCCCGGTCCGAGTTTTGCATCGCGTTCTGATAATTCTTGTCGGCGGCGACTTTCGCCGGTATCTCCTCGGTGATCAGTTTCATGACCTTGTCTTTGTCTTCAAAGGGAATGTCGCCGAACAGCGCGTTGAATTGGACGATGATATTGCTCAGGCGGTCCAGTTCGGGTTCGGGCTTGTTCCCGCTCCCCCCGACTTCGGCAGGGTCCAGGGCGGCGTCCTCGGCAGACAGCGCGATGGCGATAGTCGCGTTCTTTTCCGCGCGGTAACTGTCCATGTCAATCGATTCCAGGATGCCTTGCGAAAGGTCCTCTTCCTGCGGTGCGGGCAGTTTGGGAATCAGGAAGGTGAGAAAGACGGAAAGTTTTTCCCACTCCGGCAGGCTGTACGGCAGGATCGCGGACAGGAAGTTGTAGTTCCGCAGGAAGGCTTTCGCGGTTCCCTTGAATTCGACCTGCGCGTTTTCGTCCAGAGCGTCCCGGTAGACGAGTACGCAGGTGTCCAGGGTCGGGTCGAGCGTATCGCGATCCGCGCCGGATAGATAGCGTTCGACAAGGTCGTTTACCTGCGCGGACGTGTACACCTGCGCATTGTCCAGCGTGGATTGGAGATCGTGCAGACGATTCGGGTCGGTCGCGCCGCTGAGGATTGTGGTCTGATAATATTCCTGAAAGGCGGCTTGGATCACTTCCGGGTCGTTGATGAAATCCAGAACAAACGTGTCCCGCTTTTTCGGGTGGGCGCGGTTCAAGCGCGACAGGGTTTGTACGGCTTTAATTCCGGCGAGAGTTTTGTCCACGTACATCGTGTGCAGAAGCGGTTCGTCGTAGCCGGTTTGGAACTTGTCGGCGCAGACCAGAATCCGGTACGGATCGTCCTGAAACCGCTCCTCGATGTGGTTGGAGGGGAAACCGTTCAGACTCGCTTCGGTGACTTTTTGCCCGCCGTAGTCGTGCTCGCCGGTGAACGCGACTATCGGTAGATAGGGGCTGTTCCGTTCTTTTAATGCGTCCTTGATCGCGTGGAAATACTCGATAGCGCGGGCGATGCCGTTGGTGACGACCATCGCGCGCGCCTGACCGCCGATCTTCTTTTTCGCGATCACCTGTTCCAGAAAATGCTCGACGATGATGTGCGACTTTTCCCCGATGGCGTGGGCGTGGTTCTCGACATACCGGCGCAGTTTTTTGCGCGCCTTTTTGGTGTCGAACTCCGGGTCCTCGGAAACGACTTTTTCCAACCAGTAGTAACTTTTGATCGGCGTGTAGCAGGACAACACATCGAGAATAAAGCCTTCCTGTATCGCCTGACGCATGGTGTAGGAGTGGAACGGGGCGAACTGCTTCTGGCCCCCCCCCGATATCGGCGTGCCGAACATTTCCAGCGTCTTGCCTTTCGGGGTCGCGGTGAACGCGAAGTACGAGGCGTTCGGCAGCAGTTTCTTGGTTTCGATAATGCGGTTGATCTGATCCTCGAACGATTCCTCCTCGTCGCCGCTGTCCTGACCGGCGAGTGCCATCTGCATCTTCGCGGACGTGCTGCCGGACTGCGAGGAGTGCGCCTCGTCGATGATGATCGCGAAGTTGCGCCCTTGATGGTCCGTCCCGATCTCATCCAGGATGAACGGGAACTTCTGTACCGTGGTGATGATGATCTTTTTGCCGCCCTGGATAAACGTCCGCAAATCCCCGGAGCCGTCCGCGTGTCCGACCGTGGCTTTGACTTCGGCGAAATCCTTGATCGTTTTATCGGTCTGTTTGTCCAGGTTGCGGCGGTCGGTGACGACCAGGATGGAATCGAACACGGTTTTGCCGCCCTTTTCCGTGTCAACCAACTGGTGCGCGAGCCAGGCGATGGAGTTCGACTTGCCGCTCCCTGCCGAGTGCTGGACGAGATACTTTTGCCCGACGCCGTTTTCGCGGACGTGCGCCAGGACCTGTCGGACGACGTTCCACTGATGGTAACGCGGGAATATCTGCGCCTCACGCTCTTTGCCGGTGCGCGGGTTTTTGTCACGCACGACGCGGGCGAAACATTCCAGCAGTTCGGCAAGGTTGTCTTTTTGCAATACTTCGCGCCAGAGATAGTCGGTCATCAAGCCGTGGGGGTTCGGCGGGTTGCCCGCGCCGCCGTCGTGCCCCCTGTCGAACGGCAGGAACCACGACGCGTCGCCTTCTAATCGGGTGCAGAAGCGGATATTCTGGTCGTCCACCGCGAAGTGCGACAAACAGCGTTTGAACTGAAACAGCAGATCCTTCGGGTCACGGTCCTGCTTGTACTGCTCGACGGCGTCTACCACGGTCTGTTTGGTCAGACTGTTTTTGAGTTCAAAGGTGAAAACGGGGAGACCGTTGATAAACACGCACAGGTCCAGCGCGAGTGCCGGATTGGTTTTGCTGTAGCGCAGTTGCCGGGTGACGCTGAAGCGGTTCTCGGCGTGCAACGCGGCGGCTTTCATGTTGCCGGGGGTCGGGCTACCGTAAAACAGCGTGGCTTGGAACTGGTTGAACTTGACGCCGTGGCGCAACACATCCACGATGCCGCGCTTGCCGATCTCGTCGCGGACACGGGCGCAAAACTGGGCTTTGTTCGGGTTTGGGTTGTCCCAATCCAGCGCGGCGAACAACGCCGGTTGCGTTGCTTCGAGGAACGCGCGAAAATGGCGGACGTCCAGCGCGTGCTCCTTATCGTAATCGTCCGTGGTACCCGCGAGGTAGCCCGCGCCCGCGTAGTCAGCAGCCAGTTCGCCGATGTGAGCAAGGGAACCCGGTGTCGGTGCAGTTTGCCCGGTCAGGTGGGCAACGATCAGGTCCTCTAACCCTTTTTCGCTCGTGTTGGTGGGCATGACTGTAGATTCTCCTTTAAAACCC
>JACMMA010000338.1 GCA_014379275.1 Armatimonadota bacterium
CTCAGAAAAGAAGGCGCGGAGCACGGTGCGCTCCGCTTTGGGGTCCGCGGTCGCGTCGGGGGCGATCACCGGGGGCGGCTCCTGCGGGGCGTTCCAGCGTCGGTTGTTATTATAGCCGTTCGGGAACGTGCCGCGCCCGTTGCCGTCCTGACGCGGCACGTAGTTGTTGCTGTAGCCGTTGTTGGCCCGAGATTGACCGTAGTTATTTCGCGGCGGGAGCGGATTATTTAGAATGTCCGGCGTAGAGGTGCCGCCGAACCGGAGCCGCCGCAGTTCACCACGTAGCGATTCCTCGACATGGACGCTGCCGCGCTCCCAGGACGGGTGATACCGGGCGATCTTCTGGATCAGCCGGTCCTGCTCCATGGACGAGCGCACTTCGGCGATGATGCCGAGGGCTTCGCGCATGTACTGCTCACGCCCGTTCGGGTTCTGGACGTCGTGCCGCCGGGCGAGAGCTTGCAGGTGAAACTCCGGCACCGACATCGCTTCGTCAATCGCCCGTTTGAACGCGCCGACGTTGCCCGATGTCACCAGAGAGTCGGGGTCCGCGCCATCAGGCAGGTTCAACACTTTGAGCACGAACGCGTCCGCGCCCGACGACGCGAACAGTTCCGCCGAGCGCAGGGCGGCGCGAATCCCCGCGTCGTCGGCGTCGAACGACAGCACGATGTTTTTGGTGTACCGGCCGATCAGTCGCACATGCTCGTCCGTGAGCGAGGTTCCCAGCGTCGCGATCACGTTCGTAAAACCGGCCTGGTGGCACGCGACGACATCCATATACCCTTCCACGATCACCGCCTGATCGCGCTCCGAGATCGTTTTGCGCGCCCGATTCAGCGCGTACAGGGTTTTCGACTTCGAGAACACCGGCGTTTCCGGCGAGTTCAGATATTTCGGCGCGTTGTCCGCCGGCTGCAAGATGCGCCCGCCGAACGCTACCACGCGCTCCTGCACATCCACGATCGGAAATATCAGCCGCCCGCGGAACTTGTCATAGGCGGAGCCGTCGCCGCGCCGCGTGACCAACCCGGCCCGTTCGGCGTCCTCCAGGTGCACCCCTTGCTGGACTAGATAGCGGGACAACCCTTCCCATTCGTCCGGCGCGAAGCCGACCTGGAAATCTTCGAGCGTCTGGTGCGAAAGTTTACGTTTTTCGTAAGCATACTCGGTCGCAAGCGGGGCGCGGCGCAGAACCTGTTGATAGAAACGGGTGGCAAGGGCGTTCGCGTGAAACACGCGGTCCTTTTCGGTGCGGCTGCGGTCGGCGGCTTCACGCTCCGCGGGCGTCGCGCCCTTTCGGGACAGCGTGATCCCGGCTTTCGCGGCGAGCCGTTCCGCCGCCTCGAAGAACGTCAGGTTCTCAGCTTTTTCGAGAAAGGTGAAAACATCGCCGCCGACGCCACATGCGCCGAAGCAGTGCCACCGTCCCCGTTCGGGGTCCACGGTGAAAGAGGGGGTGCGCTCGTTGTGGAACGGACAGATCCCCTTCCACCGGGTGCCGGTTTTTTTGAGCGGCGTATAGGTGGAAATCAGTTCCACAATGTCGGTGCGTTGCCGAATCGCTTCTTTTTCGCTGTCTTCCACAAGGGGTAGTGTACCCGATTTACGGACGCATCTCTGCTAAGCCGAGACCTCCGACCCGCGGTCATCGGATCCACATCCCCGAGTGGAACGTGAGGAGCCTCCGCGTCTGCGAACCGAAACACAAATCCCCGTTGAAAGCAAGATTACTCTATCTTTCGGTAGAGTTGTTACAGGGAGAAATGGTGTAATTTATAGGGGAAAATAACAATTCGGTGCTGTAATCCCTTTCCATCTAACAGACAAGTAAACCCCTTCGCGCAACCACGGAGTAATCAACCCTAAGGAATCCGCCGCATGTCCTTTGCAGTTCCCGTTTCCGCCGTACCTATTCTGACGGATCCACCCATGCTCGCCGCGCTCGCTGTGGTCGCGGTCGCCACAGGGCGGCGCGCCTTGTTATGGTCGCAAACGCCGCTCCATGACGCATCGCTTGCGGAGCGCACCGTTTTCCGCGCCGCTGTCGGCTTCGGGCTACTCCAGTTCGTATTTTTCGCACTCGCCGCGGCGGGCGTCCTCTCGCCGCATTCGCTACAGATCGCCTCACTACTCGTCGTGGCCCTTTGCGGCTATGACATCGCCTTACTCAGCCGGGGGGCGGCGCGGGCGGGCAAAGAGTTTCTCCGCCAGCGGATACCGGCTCTCGGCTGGGTGTTGCTCCTCGCCGCCGCCGCCGTACTGCTATGCCGCTTCGCCTATCTTCTTTGCCCGCCGGTGGATTACGACGGACTTTTTTATCACCTGACCGCACCCAAACGGTACCTAGAACAGGGCGGGTTCGTGTATCTACCGGCACTCACCTGTAGCAACTACCCGCTCGGATGGGAAATGCTGATGGGCGTGTGCCTCGCACTCGTCGACGACACGTCCGCGAAAGGAGTCCTATAAATCGCCGGGCAACTGCTCCTCCTTACCGTGTACGAGCTGGGCGCACGACTCTCCGGCCGGAAAAGTGTCGGGGCCGTGTCCGC
>JACMMA010000339.1 GCA_014379275.1 Armatimonadota bacterium
GAAAAGCGGTTACCATCAACAACAGATGGTAACCGCTTTTCCATTTTGCACCATTGACAGTGTTGACTGTTACTGTTATTCCTGTAGGGACTTATCCGTGCGGGGCGTTGTGGTCGGTTTAAGGGAACAAGCAACTCATTGGTCGCCGCGAACGGTTGCATCAGAACAATAAATGAACCCTTTTGATGCTTTTTCGGGTAGCAAAGCGCCGGCATGACACGGGCATCAGTGAGATAATGTTTGTGCGCACGCTGAAAAACGGGGCGAACCTAATGCGAGTTCTTGTATCGCCCGGAGAACCCCCGCTTTTCGAGCACTTCCGGGTAGCTACGGGTCGGGTCCGCGTACACGTTGCCGCCCCGATCCCGACCCCGCGCCAGATAGATGACGTGCGTACCGTCGAATTTTTCCTGGCTGAACTGTACGGCACTGGACGCGAAGCGCATCGTCCAGCCGCAACGGCGAATAGCGCTGGTGTTGGGTTCGCTGGCGTGCATCACCCGCGCGTCGTGGAGACTACATTCGTTGGCGTCGAGTTCGATGTACACTTGCTTGCTGTCGTCGCGATTGCTCGCCTTGATCTCGCTACTAAATACGTTCTGCTCCGGATTGACCGGTTCGTATTCGGAGTAGCCCTTCTGTCCCTCGACATGCGTTCGCGGGATTACTTTCATGCAACCGTTCTCGCGCGTCGACGGGTCAATCGCGAGCCACACAGTGCAGATCTCCATCGGGGTGATCTTGCCCTTCCAGTACGCCGAGTCTTCGTGCCAGGGGACCCGCTTACCGTTCCCTTTCGGTTTGCAGATGAAGTGCGACGAATAAAGCACGATGTCGGGTCCGGTGATCGGTTCGACGATGTCGAGGATGGCGTCATCGAACGCCCACTCCAGCAGTTTGGGGTGCATGAAGTGCGGCACGTCCATCGCCTCGGGTCGTTCGTTTTCGGGAAGGTCGGCAAGAATCTCTTCGAAATAGTTTTTCAGACCGGTGAACTTGTCCTCGGGAAGTACCGGACGGTTGTAGATCACGTACCCTTCGCTGTGATACTGGGCGATCTGCTCCGGGGTCAATAACGTTTGCGACGCGGGACGCGTCAGGGTTGCGGTGGCTGACATGGTTGGTTTCCTTCTCGCCGGTTGGGCTAACGGTATTGTAAATGGGTGCGCCCGCCCTGTCTTGCACTACGGGGACCGGGGATTATACAATACGAACATGACTACTTCCGTTGATCGGCTCTCTCCCGGCGGGGTCCGTTGCCTTCGATTCGAGAACATAGCGCCGGGTCGCCCATATCACGCGGCTTTGAGCATCACGCGAAAGTCCGGCGCACGCGGTTTCCAGGTGACGGAACACTCTCACGACTTTTTTGAGATGCTGTATATCCTCGCGGGCGACGCCACACACGGATTGAACGGAACCGCGATGCCGCTCCGCGCGGGGGAACTGGCTCTCCTGCGCCCCGGCGACCGGCATTACATCCGGTTTCACACGGGCAGGTTCTTCCACTATATCAACATCGCTCTCGACGCCGACCTGTGGCGGAAGTTCCATGAGGTCGCGGGCATCGGCACAACTCTCGACAGCCCGGTGACCGTGAACACCGTCGCCGCCGTCAACGCCGCGGACGGCGTCACCGACGAGTGCGCCGCCGCGTTCCGACACGCCCTGGTGCTGTTTCAAAATGCGGACATCGCCGCCGCCGCGCTACGTACCGGGGCGTGTCGCCTGCTCGCGACCGCCGCCCCCTACCTGTTCGCGGGCGCACGGCAACACGGCACCCCGGTCACGGACCTGCCGGATGGCGTACCCACCTGGCTGTCCGACGCGTGCGAGAAGATCCGGCGCGACCCGGACGCGCTCCGGCGCGGGCTTCCGGCGTTCGTCACCGAAGCCGGGGTTACCCGCACCCACTTAGCCCGCGTCCTCAAAGCGGCGACGGACCAGACGCCGACCGAATACGTCAACCGCCTCCGCCTAGAGCACGCCGCCCGGCTCCTCACGACCACCACTCTTTCGATCCTGGATGTCGCGGGGGAATGCGGGTTCGAGCAACCGGCGTATTTCTACCGACTCTTCGGCGCACGATTCGGAACGCCCCCCCACGCCTACCGGACCGCCGCCGCGCGTCGCGTCGCTCCGAAATCGTTGCCGCACAGGGAGACGACTTGAACGGTAGGTCCGGTTCACTGTTGGACGAAAATAGTGACGGAACGCGGGTACAAAGTCGTCGCCGTCTGCCCGTTGATGAGTTCGGTCGTCCAGGACACATCGTTTTTGGGACCTGTTCCATCGCTGGATGTGTAATAGGTATTGAACCCCTTCGACCCGGAAGTACTGAGCTCGTTGATCTTGAGTGTGCTGTTGTAACTCGTCGTTTTGCTAGTGTTAGCGACCACAAGACAATACTTCCCGTCGCTTCGCTTGAATCCAGCGGCGTACACATCGTCCTGCGAGCCGGTCCCGTCGGCGAGGCTCGGGGTAACACTCGTCCGCCGACTGACGGAACCCGGCGTCACAGAATGCGACAAGCGACGAAACGCATAGTAAAGCGGGGTCAGTTTATAAGTATTGAACTCTAAGCCCCACTGCGCGGAATATTCAGAACCGTCGGCAGGATATTTGGTGTTGTCGTTCAGATTCCAGACTCCCTGGGTCGATACCCATGCGCCACTGGTGGCGTCGGTCTGATCGATGCTTTTATACACAGTACTTGGGTTAGAATAGGCGTCGGCAGCAAGCAGTGACTCAGCGATGTCTTTGCCCGCGTTAGGTAATTTAACGCCGACTGCGTTCCAGTGGAACCAGGACGAGACTTTCCCCCGGTTCGCATCTCTACAGAACTTGTTGATCGAGTTTGCCGCGATATATTGCTCGTCGTTGTTGTGATTTTCTTCACCCAGGGCGGCATACTCCGTCTGATGGACCTTCAGGTTGTTTTTTGCCCAGTCCGGGAGCAGTCCGGTATCACCGTTGTAGGGGTGTTGCGCTATCGCGTTAAGCAGACCTGCGTTTGCGATTGCACTGACATAGTCCGTCCTGATGCCGGCACTACCGCCGAGTTCCGGGCCCCAAAGCTGGGTAGGATGGCTCCAACCGAACGCATTACGAGTCGCTGTCAACAAACCTTTGTATTGGTCAGCGGTAAAGACACAACTGCCATATTGGACATTCATGTCCGGCTCGTTTTGCAGGCTCAGCGCGTGCGGATAAAACCCGAACTTGGTGTTGAAGTTGTTGCAGAACGTCTTGAGCAGACTCGCGTAGTTGCTGTACTGATCCGTCTTCAACCGGTTGGTTGTTGTGACATTCGGATCGCTGGTGACGGCTTCTGTGTTGTAATCTTTGTTGTTATTCTTCATCCAGTACGGCGGAGTCCAGGACGAGAACAGTAGCTTGATTCCGCTGTTGCGCGTTCGAGCCGCACGGATGACATTGCCTTGTCCTGTTTTTTCGACCGCGGTGGTGAAGTCATAGCTCGCTGTCGCCGTGTTTTTGTAGTTGGATGCCGCCAGAGAGAGACGAAGATACGATAGTTTCACACTATTGGGATCATTGGACTTGAACAGGCGATCATACACCTGTGCCGATACCGATCCCGCAGTCCCTTTTCGTCCGCCTGCCGGTAGGAAATCGGCGATATTACCGATGCAAACACCGAACCCCTCGAAACTTTGCTGAGTCGTCGCGGTGAC
>JACMMA010000340.1 GCA_014379275.1 Armatimonadota bacterium
AACAAAGCAGCATCGAAGATCGGCGTCTGCCCGAGTCAGATCATCGGGGTTCGCATCCCCCAGACAGCCACACAACCGGAAATCACCATGTCCTACGGTTTTTCCGAATGGGCAACGGGGAGCCGCAGCCCTTTGTTTGGCGGCACCACCACTAAAGGCTCCGTCGACCCGGCGTCGTTCCGCCCCATCGCGCTTTTCGTCAATCCCGCCTCAACAATCATGCTAGGCGAGATCGGTATCAACTGGAGCCAGACCACCGTTTACCCGATTGACAACGATAACCAGGTCGTTCAATATCTGTACGGTACCCCGCGTACCAACCCGAATGACTTTACGACGCCTTCGACCGGTGCGGGTAAGCCGCCCTGGAAACGGGTTCCCGGCATCACGGGATATTCCCACAGCAATCTGGAAGATGACCGCCACACGTTGGGGGCGAACTACCTTTTCTGTGATGGGCATGTCAAATGGCACCGGTTGGAGCAGACCTTTAAGCTGGACGGATCGTTTTCCATGTGGACGGTCTCAAATAAATGGGATCTGACCCCGCATCCCAGACCGTAGACGCACGAAAACATGTTTCCGACCGGCGACGCGTGTTCGCGTCGCCGGTCGGGAGTCTGTAGAGTTGTGGGAGTAGGTTCCACGATCATTTGTAATCACCCACCCCCTTCTGTGACGAAACGAACTCCTCAAACTATGAACCTTCGCGTTCTATGTCTGCTTCTCCTCGGAATGACGTATGCCGGGGGCGCGGTCGCCGCATCGCCGGACGACAGTGTACGGAAAGACGCCACGGTCGTCCCTCTCGTCAACGCCCACGCGCACAACGACTACGAACACGCCCGCCCGCTTTTGGACGCGCTCGACAACGGCTTTTGTAGCGTCGAGGCGGATATTCATCTCGTGGACGGCAAGTTGCTCGTCGCGCACGACCGCAAAGACGCCCGACCCGACCGCACCCTGCAATCCCTTTATCTCGAACCGCTCCGCGCGACGGCGCGAAAGAACCGGGGGCGCATCTACCCCGACGGACCTGTTTCCATCACGCTTTTGATCGATGTGAAAACCGACGCCGCGCCGACTTACTCCGCCCTCCGCCAGGTTCTCGCGACATACAAAGACATTTTGACCGAGTTTCGCGCCGACGGCACCACGCCCCGCGCCGTGACCGCGATCCTTTCCGGGTCGCGCCCGGCGGTCGCCGAACTTTCCGCCGAGTCCCCACGCTACGCTGCATATGACGGACGGCTGACCGATCTGGGCGGCGGCATCCCCCCATCGGGGATGGCGCGGGTCAGTAAGAAAAGGTCGTCGGTTTCGACGTGGCGCGGCGATAAGAACGTGGCGATTTCCGTTGACGAGCGGAAACGCGTCGCGGATACGGTCGCGAAAGCGCATCAGCAAGGCTACCGGCTCCGGTTCTGGGCGACGCCCGACACTCCGGCGGCGTGGCAGTTATTGCGCGAACTCGGGATTGACCTGATCAACACCGATGATCTGGCGGGTTTGCGTCAGTTTTTGCGAAGCGGTAAGAACAAACCATGAAACTGTTTCCGCGCTCCCTTTTTCTCGTTGCCGTGCTCGGGGTCGCCGCACCCGCCGCCGTGATCCCGTTATGGCGCGGTGCGGTGCTGGCATCCCCCAGAGCACCGGGGAACACCCAATCGCGCCCGAGCACGGTGGTCACGGTCGCCGGGCGGCGCGAGCCGGGCGAGGCGGTCGTCGGCACGAAGGCGATGAAATACCTGCCGTTCGACGTGCCCGAAGGCGCGACCCGCGTCACGATCCGCCGCGAGTTCGACCATGGACCCGACGCCACGCGCAAAAACACCGTGGATTTCGGCTTGTTCGACAATCGCGGAACCGAAAAAGGGTTTCGCGGCTGGCAGGGCGGTTCGCCGGGCGATTTCGTCGTCACTGGGGACGCCGCGACCTGTTCGCCCCACGCGATCCCCGGTCCCCTCCGTGCCGGGAAGTGGTATATCGCGCAATATTATCTGGTCAGCGTCCCGGCGGGGTTGAACTATAAATACACCGTCACGTTCGATTTCGACGGTCCCGCACCGCCCCGCGATTATCCGAAGCCGCCGCGCTACGAACCGGGTGTGATCGCCGGTAAAACGGGACCCGGCTGGTACGCGGGCAACCTGCACGCGCACTCGCTTCACTCGGACGGTGGACGGACGTTCCCGGATATGATCGGCTACAACGCCAGGGCGGGCTATGATTTCGTTGCGTCTACCGAGCACAACACCACCACCGCGCACTATCAGTTCAACGAGGCGGCACGCGCCCATCCCGGCGTGCTACTCCTGTACGGGAACGAGTTCACGTCGCCGGGCGGACACGCCAACATTATCGGGCAGAAGCCGGGGCACTGGTTCGACTTTCGCATGGACCCCGGCGACAAACGCCTCCCGAAGATCATCGCCGAGGCGCACAAGCAAAAGGCGATCGTCATCGTCAACCATCCGTACGCGCCG
>JACMMA010000341.1 GCA_014379275.1 Armatimonadota bacterium
GGGGGCGCTCCAGACTAGGGCTTCTCGAACAGTGCGTCGGCGGCAGGGGTGTCGATCTCGATCTTGGTGAACGTCAGCTTGAACACGTCAGTGCCGTTTTGCTGGACGCGCAGATTTCCCGGCAGGAGGATGCTTTTGATCGGGGTCGCGTAGCCGTCCAGGAACACCGTCGCCGCCGTGCCGCGTGGGCGTTTGGTGACCAGTTTTCGCACGCGCTTGGTGTCGGATTCGACAAAGACGCGGGTCACGTCACCTTTTTCACTGCGCACCTCGTACGCGAGCAGCGATTTCCCGTCGGTCGTTTTTTCCGTGGAGTCGTCCTTCACAGCGGCTACCGGATACTTTTTCAGAACGGCGACACGCAGAAACTCGGTCGGCTCGATGTTGCTCACCTGGTCGGCGCTCAGTTCTTGCGTCTGCCCGGCGAATACCGCGAAGCCGCCTTTGTTTTCGCCCCGCACGACAAAGAGCAGGTCGCCGAGTCCGGAGTTTGCCGCAAGCCGGCTTCTGCTCCCCGTCGCCGTGGTCAGGGTGAACGAGTCCAGCGGGATTGTCAGACCGCCCGCCTGGGGCGGCGTGGAAAACTCGCCGGTCCCGCTAATCTTTAGCGTCTTGATGTTGACGAAGGCGTCGCCGCCGTGTGCGGTAATCGTGTCCGCGAGCAGTTTCGCCCCCGCCGTTCGCGCTTCGTCGCTTTCGCCGAACGGCGCGGTGGTATCGGTCTTGGCTCTCAACAGGTTGGGGGCGTTCAGGTCGAGATCCTCGAACGCGATCACGGTCACGTCGCCGAACTTGGATACCTGCTCCTGGATCGCCTTCGCATCACCGACCAGAACGATCTCCAGCCCGGTTTCCGGAACCGCCCGCTTTAACGCGTCACGGGCGGAATCCGGCGTCACTGCCTCGACTTTGCCGACGTACTCGCCGATCTCGCTCGCGCCCCGCCCGTAAAGGATCGCCGGAACGACCCGCCCCAGAACGCCCTGCGCGGTGGCGACCCCGACCGCGAACGAGCCGGTGAGGTAGGTTTTGCGCTCGCCCAGTTCCGTCGCGGTCGGACCCTCTTTCGCGAGCTTCATCGTTTCATCCAAAGCGATCTGCACCGCCTCGCCGACGGTCGCCGGTTTCGTGAACGTGGAAATCGTGAAGATCCCGGCGTCCTTTTGCCGCGAGAACGATGAGTTTGCCCCATAGGTCAAGCCGCGCTTGACGCGGATCTCTTTGATGAGTCGCCCTTCGAAACCGCCGCCGCCGAGCACAGCGTTGGCGACATTGACCACGGTGCGATCCGGGTCGGCGTACGACCCGACCAGCGAACCGATGCGGATTTCCGTCTGTTCGGAGCCGGGACGATCCAGGATCGTGACGCGGTTTTTCGCCTGGGCGCTCGACGTCGGCGCGGCGGGTGCCGACGGGGCATCTTTCTTTTGCCACTCGCCGAAGTACTTCTTCGCCAGTTCCTCCGCTTTCGCCGGGGTAATGTCACCGACCAGAAACAACACCGCGCCATTCGGCACGAAATAGGTGTCGTGGAAGGTTTTCAGGTCGGCGGGCGTGATACGCGCCAGCGTTTCCGGCGTCCCCGATTCGTAATTGCCGTACGGGTGTGCCCCGAAAACGCGCCGCGCCAGCACCGAACTCGCCACCGAGGACGGATTGGCAAGGTCGGCGGTGATCCCCGAGAGCGTCCGGGTGCGATGTCGCTCCCACTCGTCGGCGGGGAACGTCGGGCGGAGCGTGATGTCCGCCATCAGGTCAAAGAGAGTATCGGCGTAGTTCGCGAGCCCCGATGCGGAAACGAAGGTATAGTCCGAATCCGCGGATGCGTCCAGACTCGCGCCTAAGCCGTCTATGGTGTCGGCGATCTTGTCCTCGGTGCGTGCCGTCGTGCCTTGATCGAGCAGGGCGGCGGTCGCATCGGCGAGTCCTACCTTGTCCTGCGGATCACGGGTCGCGCCTGCCGGGATGGCGAGCCGCACCGACAGCGACGGTTGCAGATGATCTTCCAGAAGAACGACCCGTAAACCGTTCGGCAGGGTTCGTTCCACGACCGGTGGCAATTGCACTGGCTTCGCCGCGGCGAGCGGCGGGACAGAGTCCGCGCCGAAAACAGGTTCGGTTTCCAAAACGGCGAGCGTGATGCCCGCCGCGAAGAGGGCGGTCACTACCGCCACGTTACGTTTCATTTGCATAGTATACCAATTCTGTCGGGTGAAGTCGTGTCGATTCGTGGGAATGAGCTCAAGGGGGCGTGTGATTCGTCCCACGCTTCTTACGTCCGACAGGGAACAATCATTCCTGCTTGAATGGGTGAGAGCCCCCCGCCCCCAATCCTGGGGGAGCCGAAAAAGATGTGGCGGGGGCGTCACGTTTGACCGGCGAACGGATTTTCCCGGTCTCCCCTCCGGCTCCCCCAGGATTGGGGGCGGGGGGCTCTCACCCATTCAAGCAGGAATGCCTTATCCACCCAACTAGGCCGCGCTTATCGCCACGCCAGCAGAACGGTCTGCCGCCATGGGAACGGTATACTCGCCCTGCTTACGGGATCACGGTGACCGCGGCGTCGCCTGCGATATCGTCTATCGTCGCCGTCAACGTCGCGGAGCCTGCGTTCAGACCTTGTACCCGGAACGGTTCCGTGGATACACCGTTTATGACCGCGATTTTGTCCTGTCCGCTTCGGACCGCGAGCGAGATCGATCCCGGGGTAACCGGGACGGCTTTACCGGCGGCGTCCGTCGCGGTGACGACGACATCCACGGTCCTGCCGACCCCAACAGGCGGGACCGCGAGCGTCACGCCCCGAACGACGCTGTTGACCGCGATGGAGTTGTTCATCTCGCCCGTGGCAGTGTCCACCGTCGTGAGAAACGACGTCGTACCGACGACGGCGCCCGACTGGTTGGCGCCCGAATAAAGAGACGCCTCGATGCGGTAGATCAAAATGCCGTTGGTGTTTGTGCCGGTTTCGATCCGGTCACTGTAGGACTGTGGTTGTGCGGGATCGCGATTCAGACGAACCTCGATGGGGGCCGTGTTCTGTCCGTCATTCGGGTAGAAACGAACAACCGCGGAAAGCGCGGAGGAGACACGGCTGGCGTCCACGCCGATGTTGCGGGTCCGTGCCGCCCACTGGAAGTTCATGAATACGGCCTTACCCGCCGGCGTGGGAGTAACTGTCGGCGATGGGGACGGCGATGTCGTGGAGGACGGGGTATCATCACTTCCGCCGCATCCCAGCGGGACCATCAGAAACAAACAGGCGAGCAGGTAGTACACGGCCCGGAAGGAAGACGTTGGCGGGGTTCTAACGATTGGCATGATTTTTGAGCTACAATAAGCCGCGACAGACTCTGTGACTGTATAGTTCGCGATTCCGGAATCTATTCCTTCCTTCGCTCTAAGTTCTTGTTTCTTTGTCCTCCCGGACGGGGCCAACGCAGCGGAAACGCAGTTTCCGCGATTACGTTGGATCGTTGTTACCTGCGGTGCTTATTACTGGTTGGTGATTGTGGGTCAGTCCTTTCCCGCGAGTCCGCCGTCTCCGGTTCACACACTCCGTGTGTGAA
>JACMMA010000342.1 GCA_014379275.1 Armatimonadota bacterium
GGTCGGGAAGGTGCCCGCCGAGGTCGGCGAGAACTTCTTGTTCGCCAGGCTTCCCGCGTTAGCAAGGAGCGGGATGATCATGAGGAATCGCCCGATCAGCATCGCGATCCCCAGCGTGATGTTCCAGAACGGCGTGTTTGCCGTGATGCCGGCGAACGCCGAACCGTTGTTGCCAGTCGCCGACGTATAGGCGTAGAGTATCTCGCTCAAGCCGTGCGGTCCCGAGTTATTAATATTGTTGTACGTCGCTCCATAGTATGTATCCGAGGTCGATCCGTATGCTGTGCCGGGGAACTGGTTCAGTTGCGCGGCGAACGTAGTCGTAGTCTCTTTCGGCAAATCCAGGTTTGCTGCTACCGCCGCGAACCCGAGGATCGAGGCGGCCAGAACCAGTACCGCGAGCATCGCCATCTTGACCTCGAACTGCTCAATCTTTTTCCCGAGATACTCTGGGGTTCGTCCGACCATTAAGCCCGCGATGAAAACCGCGAGGATGGCGAACATCAACATGCCGTACAATCCCGCCCCGACTCCGCCGAAGATCACCTCGCCCGCCATGATGTTGAAAAGCGGGACCAGACCCCCGATGGGCGTAAACGAATCGTGCATGGAGTTCACAGCACCGCACGATGCCGCTGTGGTGACGGTCGCAAAGATCGTCGACGCGGCGATACCGAATCGCGTTTCCTTGCCCTCGTAGTTCCCACGGTCGAAATTTCCGGAGCCAACGTTCATGGCATGTAGCTGCGGGTTACCCGCTTGCTCGAAGCCGTAGCAGACGAAAACGCCAGTCAGGAACATAGCGCTCATGGCGGCGAAGAGTGCCCAGCCCTGCTTAACGTTGCCGACCATCTTGCCGAACGTGTAGGTTAGCCCTGCCGGAATCAAAAAGATGGAGAGCATCTGGATGAAGTTGACGAACGGGTTCGGGTTCTCGAACGGATGCGAAGAGTTCGCGTTGAAAAAACCGCCGCCGTTCGTGCCGAGCATCTTGATCGCTTCCTGAGACGCGACCGGTCCCTGAGCGATTTTCTGCGTCGCGCCCTCGATAGTCGTCACTTCCGTGTAGGGAAGGAAGTTCTGCGGCACGCCCTGCGTGACCAGAAAAAGGGCATACACGAGGCAGATCGGAACCAACACATAAAAGATCGCCCTAGTCACGTCCACATAGAAATTGCCGATCCCGACCCGACCGATCCCGCGAGCGGGGGCGGCGACGCTACTAACCAGCGTCCCGTTGCTCGCCGGGGATTCCTCCGAGGGGGTCGGCGCGTTGACGCGTCGTGCGAACCCGCGCACCAGCGCGATGGCGACCGCAGTACCCGCCGCCGCGCTCATCCAGTTGTGGATCGCGAGCGACACCATGTTGGAAAAGTACGAGAGCGTATAGTCCGGCGCGTAGGATTGCCAGTTGGTATTCGTGGTGAACGACACCGCCGTGTTGAACGCGAGGTCAGCGGGCATCTGTTTCGTGCCGTAGGCTTGCGGGTTGAACGGGAGCACCCCTTGGAGGCGAAGCAGAACATAGGTCAACAGTGCGCCGACGAGGCTAAAGGCGAGTAGCGAGAAGGCGTATTGCGTCCAGTGCTGGTCGTCGTCCTCGGACACCCCGAACAGTTTGTACAGTCCCCGTTCGACAGGACCAAGCACGGGCGTCAGGAACGTCCGTTCTCCAGTGAATACGCGAGCCATGTAGGTTCCGAGCGGCTTCACCGTGAGGAGCAGAACGCCGAAGTATAGCAGAATCTGCAAAATTCCGTTGAATGTCATAGATTTTTCCTAGAAACGCTCCGGTTGGAGCAGGGCGTACATCAAGTACACCAGCAAAGCAAGAGCGAGCACGCCGATCACGATGTATTCCATCGGTTTCCCCTTTACGATTACAGTTTGTTGCATACACGGGTGTAGCCCGCCGCAAGCGCGAAAAACAATATGGTCAATGCGACCAGTAAAACGTCAAGCATGGAAGTATCCTTTCACCGTTTGATGTAGTGGTGGAACGCGGCACTTGTCACGATCCGTTCGAAAACCGTGTCGCAACCTTTGAAGCGCAACTTCTTGGGGGCGAACTGCGTCTCCTCATCCCGACACGCACGACATTCGGCGATCATCACATAAAGTAACGACAGCAAGAACAAGAATCCGAACGCTTGCGCGAACAATGTAAACATCATCTTTTCTTTCTCAATCGCACCAACAGGCTCAAAAAAAAAGGAGGCCAAAGGGACGCGGCGCTTGATCATCACAGAAACTACTGTTTCCGATGATTCCGCACCGCGAACCTTTGGCCTCCTTTGCGACGGGCGGCGTGTTATAAAAACACCGCCCTTCTACATGGCAACCAGCTCAGAGCAACCGCCTCGGGCGATTTTCTCCGGTCACGTACAACGTATTCGATTGTTAAAACTATATTCGCTTTGTCGCGATTCCCCCCTGCCGGTCTACGTCCTGACGGAGCAGACGCTTTTCCACATCCGCGGACAGCACGTACACCTCGACTTGCTCGGCAGCACCGACTTCTAAGTCGTAGTAGCTCCGCACCACGTCGCAACCGGCTATCTGCCCCACGATTTCCTCGATCTCGACGCGATTGATGCTGCGCAGTTCCCGGCGGGCGCTTTTGATCAGCCGCCGTCCTTCGTCCGAAACTGCAAGGTGCGCCTCCGTCGGGGTAAAAATCCCGCCGCACCGCACCACGATGAGATCCCCCAGCAGGTGCGCCCGGACATCGGTCGCGCCACGTCCCTGCTGTTCCCGCTGGAACCGCACGACCGCGTTCGCAACCTCCGCCTCTATACTTCCTTTAGTCGCTCCCACTAATCCCAAGATTACCCCAAAAAACAAAAAACCAGCACCACCAGCGGACAAGTATTCGCCCCGGGGTGCTGGCCTACAGTCTGCACGGAGCAACACCAAATTCGGGTACCCCTTGCCTCTGTCAACCAGAAACAGTGCTATTATATCGCGCTCAGGCAACTTCACAACCCCCTGACAATTTTTTTTGCCTGGTGATGAAGCTAGGGAGGGAGCGTACCAAACGCCAGCGGTACTCTCCCCCTTGGTCGCGTAGGCGATGTTCCACCTGCGAAACGGTGCCTGCGCAAACAGCCTCGACTCACCCACCCGTGGCATGATCTAGATAGTGGGGGGATTACTGCCTGCCAGCCCCACTCGCGCGTTTACTCCAGCGTCAGCCCCGAGTAGTCGTACCAGCCCTTGCTATTCGGTAGGGCGTCACTCTTCGGGGGTCAGGGCATACCAATCGATGCGTCCCGCAAATAAATCTTCGCGGGTATAACCGAGCATTTGCAGGAGCACCTCGTTGGCATCGACGACACTACCGGAAAGGTTCCAGTGCAATACCCCGATCAGTGGTGCGCCTTCGAGGATACGAGATGTAGGCGATTGAGGTGGTCGAAGGTGCTCCGCCATACCAAATTCAGTGGGGATTCTGACAGATGAGGACGCATGTTTCTGGGGATGCCAGACAAACAATCGTATCACCCGGCACCGGTCCGATGGGGAATATTTGCGATTCAGTTCGGCAGCACAGCCTTCCTCTTAGAGCGTCCCAAAAAGGCGGTCACCGAAATCACCTAGCCCGGGCAGGATATACTTCACGTCGTTTAACTCCCGGTCGAGGGCGGCGGAGAAGATCGGCACATCCGGGTGCGACGCATTCACAGCCTCCACCCCCTCGGGCGCGGCGACGACACACACCAGCCGGATGTCGATGCCCCCCGCAGATTTCACGGCATCGATCGCCTGACACGCCGAACCACCGGTTGCCAGCATCGGGTCAACAATCAACACCGGGCGATTGGGGCTTTCACGTAGGTTGGGCAACTTTTCGTAATAGGCCGACGCCATCGCCGTAGTGTGGTCGCGCGCGAGACCAATGTAGCCGACCGATACATCGGGGAAAAGGTTCAGAATCGGCTGGAGCATTCCGAGACCCGCCCGCAGGATCGGTACGACAACGATACCCGAAGCGAGGTAGTTCCCGTCCATCGTTTCGAGCGGCGTGTCAACGGAGATGGTTTGGAGCGCGAGGTCGTGCGTCGCTTCCAAAGCAAGAATCACGGTCAGTAGATCGGAAAAGTTTCGGAACTGGGCGGGCGCGGTGCGGGCATCCCGTAAGTTAGAGACAAGATGTTGGGCAAGGGGATGGGTGGTGACGGTGATTTTAGGGCTCATGGTGTTTCACCATCAATTCCCGGCGGAAGGGTTTCATTCCTTCCCTGCTACGGAAGTACTTTGCGTAAGCCCTCCGGCTCCAACCAGAGGGTGTGGTAGGAACAATCCGGGCCCGGGTTCCGTCTCCGAGGACATTGATTTCAACCTGCCCCCACGCATCGAAGCCGTCCACGCGGTAAACATTCCCGACGCATCGGCGGACGAGTTCGACGCTGTCGGCGAAGTCCGGTATTCCAGCGCTCGACTCCCAGCAGGGCGGAGAGCGAACGATGCGCACGGAGTCGTTAACCGCGAGCGTCGTTTCGCCGTCCGCAGTCTGTAGCGTCATAGATTCGGTGTCGTTATGAATTCCCATGCCGTCAGTCCCCTGCCCTCTGCTCCGGATTCGCGGGGTATTGCAAAACCAGTAGCGTTCGCTTGTGCGTCAGTTTCGCGTGTACATTTCCGGGAAGGTTCGCCGCGCCGGTCCCCGCCCTGGTTATTTGTTCGAGTGCCTCGACGAACGCGGCAGTGGTCGCTTCCTCACGCTCCACCGCTTTTGCCACCGGGTATACGGTTCGTATCGCCGCGAGCAGAACGCGGCGCGTCAGTGCCGGGTGTGCAGCGACAAGCACGGCGACCGATAACGAGATGGTTTCGCCGGGTTCGTGCGCGGTCACTGCCCTTGCCCATAATTCCTTCGACTGGACTGCGATGTATTCGCTGTCGGTGCGCGCGTTGTCGGCGAGGCGACGGAGGGCGTCTACGAGGCGCGGGTTGAATTCGCGGGCGATCTCAGGCATCCGCTGGCGCAGACGGGAGCGGACGTACTTCGTGCCGCGGTTCGACGGGTCTTGCCGGGGCACAATGCCGTTGTCGGCACAGAAGGTTTCCACCTGTGCGCGGGTCAGATCCAGGAGCGGGCGGATGATATGTAGTCCGTCCGACAGTTCGCGAGTGGGCGGGATTCCGGCAAGACCATCCACGCTCGTTCCCCGCAGAACGCGCCCGAGCACCGTTTCCGCTTGATCGTCTGCCGTGTGCGCGACGGCGAGGCAGTTCGCACCCCACTCGTTCGCCGTTTCCGCTAAGAATTCGTAGCGGTCTGTACGGGCGGCGGCTTGCGGGGAACGTCCGGCGGGCGTCACTTTGCCAAGACAAACCGCGAGCGGCACCCCGAGCCGGGCGCAGATTCTCGCGCAGAATGAAGCGTCCTCGTTCGCGTCCGCGCCGCGTAAGCCGTGATGAAAATGTGCCGCCCCGACCAGCGCGTCCGGCAAGGCTTGATAAAGTGCCAGCAGAAGCGACGTAGAGTCGGGACCGCCCGACAGCGCGACCAGAATCCGTGCCGGGTCGGCGAGAAAATAGGAGGTTTGCGCGGTCGCCGCGATACCGACGGCATGCGCAAAATCGAACGGTTGGCGTTTCAAGGCAAGCGTAGCATACCGCGAAAAAGCTACCGCGTCCGGTAGACGGCAAGGTAAAGGTGGTCGGCTTCGTTCGCCACGACCCAGCCCCCAACGCTGTCGTCCAGGCGAAACGCCAAACCTTCCGCGTTGATTTTCGAGCCGAACCTGTCACTGACACTATAACAACGGGCTAATTCTTCCGGCGCGATTCGCGCCGGGTTCAAACGAAACCGGTCAGAAGTATTGCAGTCTTCTGGCGAGGCGCTATCTCGCGCAACGCCGCGCCCCTTCAACCGGGCAGTTATTGTTGCGTTCAGATCGAATGAACCGCGCACCTTGATGAAAACAACATCCGCGTAGACGCCGTGCGCCGTGCTTCCCCAGGCGTCCGGCAGGAAGAAGTCGCCCGGATGCGGTGATACCGCCGGGGGCAACTGCGTCCAGATGCGGGCGATTGTCCAGATACGGTTCAGATAAATTGCGCGAGCCGTCCACATCGCGACCAAAAGGAACAGCACAATCCCGACGGCCCGCCCGTACTTCACGGGGCCGATGCCGTTTTCACCGGCTGCGGCGTGTCCCGTGTCAGTCCTATGAATGCGAAACACATTTCGTCCGTTGTCTCTTCGCCGAAGCGTACTTCTTTCGGCGGTTGCGACGGTTGGGATGGATTATCCGCCGTGTTATCGTACCGGGCGCGGAGTTCCAGCCGCGTGCCTTTGGGTAGCTTGATCGGATTGATATACCGGTACGTCATCTGCCAGTTGAACTCCCAATCGCGGATTTGAATCAGTGGGATGCGTTCTCCGGACGGAGGTTTCGCTATGACGGTCATCTCCTTGCCGAGATAGTGCATGTGCGGCAAGATCTGATGCACCGTGGCATCGTACGGCAAGATCATCGTCGCCCGCACTTCGTTATCCGCGACGTTCGGGCGCAAGACGAGTAACGGATTACCAAGTGCCGCCACTCGCAGAATCTCGGTGATCTTTTCCTCCGGCTTGGCAAGGTGCAGTGCGACACGGGGGAGATCGGTTTCTGATTTGCCGGACTTGTGATAATGCACCTGCAGCACCATACGCGCCCCCTTGGGGACTTTCACCGCCATGCCGTCGCGGAGCAGGGATGCGTTCATGCCCGGTGCCCAGCCCGCCCCCCAGTCCCAACTCTTGATGCCGGAGCCGGCACCCGAAACAGTCCAGCCGGGCTGCCCGTCCGCGGATTTGCCTTCCTTTTCCGCGCAGGTCGCCCCGGTCAGGTCAAGAAACACGATCATGTGATGGACGACGGGGCGATTTCCCGGCAAAAACTCCATCGCTTTAACGTAGGTATCCTCGGCAAATGGTTCGCTGACAGTGAAATCGCGGTACACATCGCCGCCATCCGCATCCAGCCGGTACGGAGCGGTTGGCTGGAGAACCCGGTCAGGCGTCCCCAGTTCCCATTCGGTTTTTCGCGGGGCGGGCGGTGCGGGCGCCGATTTCAAATCACCGGAAGCGGCACCGGTATCATGCCACGTGGCGAGCGTTCGTATTTCCTTATCGGATAAAACGCGCGTGTCGGCGAACGGTCCGCCGAAGTGCGGGTCCGCCTTGAACGGGGGCATTTTTCGCGACATGGTGTACGACTTGATGGCGGACGACCATACCTTCGCCGATTTATACGAATCCAGCGGGAACGGTCCGGCGTCGCCGTCGCGGTGGCACGAGACGCAGTTTTTGTTGAGAATCGGGGCGACGTCGCGGGCGAACGTGACTTGAGCCGCCGACACCCCCCGCTCAACCGCAGGAGAGTCGAGGACGATCGCGCAACCGAACGCTTGAGTGCGCGGCTTCGCGATGGGCTTCCCGGCAAGTATCGCATCGATGGCAAGCCGGACATCACTTCGCGTCACGAGAGTTTTGTCCACATTGTCGTCTATTCGCCCGATGTAACGCACCGCGCCAGTCGCGTCGGTGACGACGGCCTGCGGTGTCGTGGTGGCATGCAGTCGCTTTGCCAGTGCGGCGTTCGTATCGCGTATCCGAGGCACGCTTCGTAAACCGTGCTCCGCCGCCCATTTTTCGAAATCGGCGTTCATGAACGCGGCATCGCCGCCGCTGTAGACCAGCGTTACCGGCACGCCCCCGTTTTGATAGTCGCGGGCGAGGTCCGAAAATCGTGTCGAATACCGGTTCGCTATCGGGCAATCCGGGGACACGAAGAGGTACACCTTCGCAACGGGTGCGGGTCGCGCTTGCACGGTAGCAGGCACAGGTTTCGCGGCGCCCCCGGCAAAGATGGTAACGAACAATGCGGGTAACACGAACAAAGACAGTGGCAGTAAACGAAGCGGACGCAAAAAATGGGTTTCCTTCCGAGTTTGTTATACGATGGTGTAGGCAGATTTGTCACGCATTGATTCAAAACAGTGGGAGTGTTGGTCTCTTTTTTGTCCTGCGCGGACGGCGCCAACCTCACGTTGCATCGAAGGACCTGCGGTGCTGGGACTACGTAAGGCTTCACGCGAGTCGTGTTAGCCCTTACTGTTTTCCCGCGAACAGTCGTTGTTAACGGTTTAGCTCCGCGCAACCCGTAAAAAAAAAAGTTCGCGGGGAAAAACTAAGGGGGAACAAGCAACGCGGGTA
>JACMMA010000051.1 GCA_014379275.1 Armatimonadota bacterium
GCCTAACGTAGTCCCAGCACCGCAGGTGAAACCGATCCAACGATGCGTTGGCGCCGGGTACCCTCTGGGTGGCGAAGGACAAAAAGAAATCAAGGACGCCAGACGAACTCTATCCAGGGCGGTTGTTTCGTGAAGCCGAGGCGTTCGTTGATGGCGAGCATCGGGCGGTTGTTGACCTCGTTTCCCGTGCGCAGGGCGCGAAAGCCGTTTTGTTGTGCCCATTGAAGGACCCGGAGTTTCAAGGCGAGCGCGATCCCCTTGCGCCGGTGGGACCGCTTCGTCGCGGTCAAACCCGTGTCGAGATCGTTGTCGGCTTGCCGCCGCCAGATGTGCGATATGCCGACGTAATCGCCGGTTCGGGCGTCAACGGCGACGAAAAATCCGTCGTGGTCCAGGTTCGGGCGGGACATGACCACGCTCTGAAACTCATCGAACGGCATCGGGGCGAACGGTTCGTCGCTCGGCACATCCGGCAGCATGTCCATCGCGGCTTGCCACATTTTATGATCGGCGTCGGGATCGGAGGTTTTCAACTCGTGCCATGACGCGATGGTAATCCCTTCTGCGAGTGGGCGGTCGAAATCATCGGCGAACGAAGCGAAGTCGAAACCGGCGAGATCGAGCCGCGATTCATACCACCGGGACGCTTCGGTCCAACCGCGTTCGGTAAAAAAACGCACGGCACGCGCCATATCTTCGCGCCACTCAATCTTGATGTATGTTGGATCGTGTCGCGCCATTTCTTCCCAGAGCGCGTTGTACAGGGATTTGCCGACACCTTCCCCATGGAACTCCGGGCGGACGAGAAGGCGGACGAAGAATTTTCCCGGGCCGGGCTGCCACCAGGAAGGTTCGAACTCGGCGAACCCGACTGGAGTCCCTCCCGAATCTACCGCGAGAACACGCATCCAGGGAGTTCCCGCTTTTGCGGAGAGTGCGTCCTCCTCTTTCAATTCGGCGACAGTGAGCGGGTACTCCGGTTTCGCGGCGCGAGTGACAGTGGCGAGCGACTCGTAATCCGAATCGCTCGCCGTGTCGAAAATTCGCAGAGTTGAGCCAGGCATTGCTTGTTCTGACCCGGTTACCTTTGCTTGGTTGCTATTTTTGTGGGAGGGTTTTTTCGGCGCAACTCGTCACGCACGAACTTGCCCGATGCGGTTATTTCCGCTTCCTTCCATTTTCCGCGTGCGCTGGCGCCGGGCTTCAAGGCTGCGGCAGCTTCGACTTTATCGGCCACAGACCAGTTGCACCAACTGATATCATTATCGTCGAGGAACTTCCACCATTTTTTCGTTTCCTCATAATCGATCACGCCGTCGCCGCTCGCCTCGGTAGTGCCGAACTCCGTCACCATCAGAGCAACCCCATTTTTCATCGCCGTGGTCGCCATATCGCGCAGTGACTGTCGGTGTGTTGTCGCGTAAAAATGCAGGGTGTAGGCGATGTTGGAAAATTTAATCGGGTCCTCGGACGCCTCGTCCACCCGTTGCGACCACGTGCGTGTCCCACAGACAATGATGTTGTCCGGGTCGTATCGGCGGATCTCACGGATCACTGCTTCGTGGTAGGGTTTGATTTCCTTCGACCAGCTCGTTTTATCCAGGGGCTCGTTGTACGGTTCGTAAATCACATTGGGAAGCTTGCCGTAGCGCCGCGCCATCTCACCGAAAAACCGGACGGCGGCATCGGTTTTCTGATGCGCGTTATGATCGTGCCAGTCGATGATGACATAGATCCCGGCGTCCACCGCGGCGTCCACCACGGTGATAATTTTTTGTTTCTCTTTCGCCGGATTTTTCAGATAACCGTCTGGTTCGACTGCGAGTGCGGCGCGGACAACGGTGCAACGCCAGTCGTTTGTGAGCCAATTGACCGCATCGGCGTTGTAATATTGCCCGATCCACTGACTCCAGAAAAGGGACATGCCGTGCAGTTGGACGGGCTTCCCATTTTTATCGACGATTCGGTTCCCCTGGACACGGAGTTTCCCGTGTCGCGCAACCACAGAAGATGATTCCATAAAGTGCTTCCTCGTACTTTTCTAAAAAGATGTTTCTTTTACTTTACCGCGAATTGAAACGTTTTGCGTGAGGCAAAAAGATGCTCACGTGGCCTTCTTCGATCTTTCGTACAATTCTTTGTACGCATCGGCAGTGGCGGCGATGGAAAAAATCTGGGAACGTTCGCGGGCTCGTTTCGATAAAGCTTGCCTCTGCGCCGGGGTGGCGAGTAGTTTGCGAATCGCATCCGCTAGCGCGTCCGGCTTTCCCCGTGGCACACGTATCCCGGCGTCCGCGACCACTTCGCGCAGTCCCTGTACATCCGTGATCACGAGAGGCAATCCGGACGCCATCGCTTCCACGGCAGCGATCCCGAACCCTTCCCACTCGGATGCTTGAACATACACGTCGGCATTGCGGAGCAGGGCTGGAATATCATTGCGGCGTCCAAAAAAATGGACGCGAGTAGGAATCGCCAGAGTTTGCGCGAGGGCTTCTAATTCCGCCTGCAGTGGACCGGTTCCGATGACGGCGAGATGTGCATCGGGGACTTGCGCGAACGCCCAGAGCAGGTTCGGGAAATCTTTCTGCGGTTCCAATCGACCGATACAGAGGAGCAACGGTGCCGTTATGGGGATCTGCGGAAAAAGGCAGGCACGTTCTTCGGGCGAGCCGGAACCGGTGAATCGACGCGGGTCGATGCCGTTATGGACGACGCTAATTTTGCTAGCGGTTTCGGGCAGATAGGTTGCCATCGCGTCGCGAGTGCCCTCCGAAATAGCGGCGATATGGTCGTACTTCGAGTACATCAATCGGTCCACGAGGCGGAACGCGCGGACATTGCGGCGGGTGTTGTGCGTATTGTGCTCGGTAGTGAAAAGGATCGGCGCGGATCTGCCCTGCGTCAGCGCGGCGAGTGCGATCCAGAGTTGCGCCGGGAACAGATGCACATGAACCAGATCATAACCGCCAATCATCCGGCGAAACCGGGCGATGTGCGACGGTGAACGTATCGGGTGCGGGCGGTCTGGCATCAAAAGGGGAACCCCTGCGTCGCGGATGTTGGTCTCGAAAGCAGACCCGCACGCGACGAGTGGGGCGAGGGACACATCCATGCCCGACTCTCTTTGCTGGGTGGCGAGATCCGCAAGAAGCCGCTCGGCACCGGCAAGGCGCAAGTCATTGATGACGTGTAGGATTCGCATTAAGTCACGTTCTTGAGATCAAAATTCAGGGACGGGGAAGCAACCGGACGTAGGCGGCCATCATTCGTGAACGAAGCTCGACTCCTAAAACCTAATCCCTGACATTCGGCGTTGACGCTTACCGGTCGCTATGATACCGTGAATGTGGCGTCACGAGCGCCTATTTTAAGGGTGAACGATGAAACGAATCTATAATTTTAGTGCCGGTCCGGCGATCATGCCGGTCCCGGTTTTAGAGCAGTTGAGCCGGGATGTGCTGGAGATCAACGGTTCGGGAATGAGTATACTTGAGGTATCGCACCGGGGCAAAGACTACGACGCGATCCACCACGAGGCGATGGCGAATCTGTTGCAAACGCTGGATCTGTCGCCGGACGAATACAGCGTGGTTTTTTCTACCGGCGGGGCGTCGCTTCAGTTCGCCATGCTCGCGATGAACTTTCTGTCGGTGGGACAGACGGCGGATTATGTGGATACGGGCGAGTGGTCCTCGAAAGCGATCAAGGAAGCGAAACGTTGCGGCAATGTCCACGTCGTCGCTTCGTCGGCGGAAACGCAGTATGACCGGATTCCGAAAGGTTTGACATTCTCGGCACCGGGGACCGCCCGCTATGCGCATATCACCACGAACAACACGATCGAAGGCACGCAGTTCCACTCCCTGCCCGACGCGAACGGCGCCCCGCTGACGGCGGATATGTCGTCTGATATTTTCGCCATGAACCACGATTTCAGCAAGTTCGATCTTCTCTACGCCGGGACGCAGAAGAATGCCGGACCGGCGGGTGTGACGATGGTGGTCGCGCGAAAATCGTTCCTCGAAACTGCGAACAAGAACCTGTCGCCGATGTTGTCGTATCTGGTGCAAGCCGAAAAAGAGTCGCTGTACAACACGCCCCCGGTGTTCGCGATCCACGCCCTGAACCTGGTGCTGAAGCACATTCAGGCGGAAGGCGGCGTCGCGGAAATGGAGAAGCGCAACCGCGAAAAAGCGGGCTTGATCTATTCCGCCCTGGACGCGCATCCCGAGTTGTACCGCCCGACGGTCGCCGAGAACGGCGACCGCTCGCTGATGAACATCACTTTCCGGTTGACGACAGAGGATCTGGAAGCGGAGTTCTTGAAGGAAGCGAAAACCCGGGAAATGGATGGCTTGAAAGGGCATCGCAACGTCGGGGGAGTTCGTGCCTCGATCTACAACGCGTTCCCGCGGGAAGGATGCGTCGCGCTCGCAGATTTCTTAGCCGACTTCGCGCGGCGTAAAGGGTAGCGAAACAGAAAACGGGGCGTACCGATGAAAACCTATCAGAAGATGCGCCCCGCCGAAATCATCGCCGACGTCCGGGAGCGCGGCGGGACCGAGACGCTGATGATGGCGGCATACGGCAGTGACGCGGACAGACAGCAGATCACGGCACTCTTGCTCGACGCCGTCGCTGAGGAGCGGCACGGGCTGACGCGAGAAAAGAGCCGCGATGAAAGCCAGGGAAGGCTGGCGATTGCCGTCATTTATCTGACACTGTTCGCGCTCTACCTTTTCACCACCGTGTTGTTCTCCGGCGTGGCGCGAAACCTGCCGACGCTTGCGTGTTTTCTCGCCCCCGCCGTCTTCTGTCATGTGATGTACTCGCTCTCCCGGTCGCCCTGGGACACTACGGGTTTTCAGGAACGCGCGGCGAGGTCGCTCGCCGATATTGCGCCGGATGATCACCGGACGCTGGGCGTCTTGCTGGATACGTTACCCATGATATCGGCGAGCAAAGTCATATCCTTCTCGCCGAACGCAGCGGGCGGTATGCGACGAACGTTCGCCGCTATCGCGCCGATTCTGTGGAAGGCGGGCGACGATCTGCCGCTGACGCTGGCCGAAGCTCGGCGCAAAAGGCTTCGCGGCACACTCAGTGCCCTGTGGTACGAGGAATGGGACCTCAGCGACGAAGAAGCGGATTTCTGCGCGGCGGCGATAAAGGCACTCACGCTCGTCGGCGATACGAAGTCGGCGAAACTGCTGGCACAGATCGCAGAATCATCCGCAACGACAGGAAATCGAATCTTTATCCAGTCGCTCGCCGCCGACTGCTTGCTCCTGCTCGGGGAAGCCGACCGGAAGACTGCTTCGGATTTCAAAGAACTGGAAGAACTGCTCCATCCTAAGGGAAACAAGATCAACACTTTCGCCGTCGATGGGTTGTTGGGCGGTTTCGGGGAGGGGCGCGGGAATTATCTGATTCAACGGTACCTCCAGAAACACGTCGCGGCGAAAAAACAGCGAGAACATATCGCCACATTCGCCATCGTCATAGTGGTTCTGCTGCTCATCGCACCCATCGAAGCGAGGCTCTTCGGGGTCGTCGTCCTGGTCCTGCTGATGGGAACCCAGGTGCCGAGGCTCGCCGAGGGATTGATGCAAACGTCTGCCGGTCACAACAGCGGGTGGGAACCGAGCGAAAGAAGCCGCTTGCGAGTCCTGGGCTATCACGCTTCGAAGAGCAAAGACCCGCGCCTGATCCTGCCGCTGTTCGAGGCGATAGACCGATCCAATTTCGAATACGTCGGACGATTTCTGGCGAAACAGTTGCGCGACCTCGCTCCTGGCGATTCCGTTTACTCGTCCCCGGACTTGTTGTTTTTCTTGCGGGCAGCAGTCGCGGAATATTCCCTTGGAGACGAAAAATCGCGCTATGATGCCGCATTCATGGAGGCGGCGATTTACGCACTCGGCATCCTGCAAGATAAAAAGGCGCATTGTCTCCTGTCGCGACTGAGTCTAAGTAATGACCCACGGCACACGCCGTTTCGTGGGGTACTGTTAGACGCTATCCGCCGCATCAACCACGCGAAAGAGTGGCGCGAGTCGACCAAGTGAGTGGGGATGTTCCATCCTCCGTTGGAAGCCTTCGGCTTGTGTTCCCTTCAGAAACAGGAGAGAACAACGGGACCGCCAGACGAGATTGGTAAGCCCCGTTCCGGCAGGGAACGCAAGCCGAAGGCTACCAACGGAGGATGGAACATCCCCGAGAGGGATGAAATTCCCCGAAAACCCGGAGGCATCAATCCACGGAAAGCATCGCTTCGACGAACAGGTCCGGCTCGAAGGGGAGCAGGTCCTCGATCCCTTCACCGACACCGACGAGTTTGATCGGCAGGCCCAGCAACTCCCGGAGCGAGATCACGATGCCGCCGCGTGCTGTGCCGTCTAATTTCGATAGGGCGATGCCGGTAAGCGGGACTGACTGCATAAACTCCTTCGCCTGATTGACCGCGTTTTGCCCGGTCGTCGCGTCCAGGGCGAGCAATACTTCGTCCGGCTTGCGCCCCAACTCCCGCTCACACACGCGCCCGATCTTTTTGAGTTCTTCCATCAGGTTGGCTTTGTTGTGGAGTCGTCCCGCCGTATCCACCAGAATCAGGTCCGACCCGAGGTTTTTCGCCTTGTTGATCGCGTCGAAGACCACGGCGGCGGGGTCGCTACGCTCGTGTTGCCGGACGAAGTCGGCTCCCGCGCGACCCGCCCAGATTTCCAACTGTTCGGCGGCGGCGGCGCGGAATGTGTCCCCGGCGGCGAGCAGTACCTTTTTCCCCAGCTGCGTCTGCTGATAGGCGAGTTTGCCGAGTGTAGTAGTTTTGCCGACCCCGTTCACGCCGACCATCAAAAACAGTGAGGGGGCGGTGGGCGAGAATTTCAGGTCGGAGTCCTGTGCGTTGCCGAGGGCGGACACGAGGGCCTGAGTCAACCCTTCGCGGACGTCTTTAGCTTCCACAAGGCGTTTGTCGCGGACGTACTGTCGCAGTTGCTCCAGGATCTTATCCGTGGAGCGGATGGACAGATCGGCAGCGAGCAACGCCTCTTCGAACTGCTCAAACAGTTCATCGTCTATCCGCCCGCGCCCGGTGATCATGGCGTCGAGACTCTGAAAAACATTCTTGAAAATACCGGGTTTTAACATGATGGCTCGCGGTCAGTATACCACCGTCGGAAAAAAGTTCTGGCGATGTCTTGACAAACCCGGAAGGGGGAGATTATAATTCAAACATAATTCGACCGGAATAATCGGGATTAAAAAATATGTCCTCGTTGCCAACCACATTTCCCCTCATTTATCCCCACGCCTGCTGTTGTCGCTGTCTTCGCGGCACCCGGTAGCGTTCGGGCAGTATCGGGTCTTTTTGCCGCATCGACCCTGCCCATTCACCAAGACGTTTTCTGACTGACCAGTCCACTGGAGGTCGGAACTTCCGCAAGGAGTTCCGACCTTTCTCGTTTTTTACAGGAATCCGAAAGCCATGCCGCATCCCGCTGACATCGTACTTATCGCCGGTAGCCCATCGCCATCGTCGCGATCCGCCGCCGCACTCGAATATATTGCTCACGCGTTGCACCAGGAACACCAGGACACGCATACGCTGTTTGCCCGCGACCTGGTGGCGACCGCGCTTTCCGTGTCGAATCCGTCCGAGCATCCGGCGATACAAAGCGCGGCAGTCGTCGTGCAGAACGCCCGCGCTGTGGTGGTCGCGACCCCGGTTTACAACGCCGCCTACAGTGGGGTGTTGAAAACCTTCCTTGACCTGTTGCCACAGAAGATTCTGACGGGAAAGGTAGTGTTCCCGGTCGCCACGGGCGGGTCACTGGCGCATCTCTTGGCGATTGAGTACGCCCTGAAGCCGGTTTTGTCCGCGCTGGGAGCACGCCATATTCTGCAGGGTGTATACCTTACCGACGCACAAATCACCTGGGTCGCAGGAACAAAAACGGCGTACAGCACCGTGTTCCGTATCGAGGAGTCGGAGGAAAATCGCCTCTTCGAAGGCGTGACGACGCTACTCCATTCTGTCTACGGTTCGATGATTGCGACACGCCCTGGCGCGGTGAGTGTGGGCAAAGATCTTGCGCTCCCCGCGACGGGCGACCACGAAAAAGGAACAATAAATGAATGATTCGGTAGATGTTTTCTGGTACCTGCCAACGCAGGGGGATGAGCGGTACCTCGGCTCCGAAGCCGGGCGACGCAAGCCGACGTTCGCGTATCTGGCGCAGATCACGCAGGCGGTAGACGCGCTCGGTTACGGCGGGATGCTACTCGGTACGGGTACGAAACTCGATCCGCTCACTGTCGCGACTGCGTTGATCCCGCTCACAGAGCGGTTGAAGTTTCTGGTCGCCGCCCGCCCGTCGATCATGACGCCCGCGCTCTGGGCACGGATGACGGCGAGTTTCGACGAACTCTCGAACGGAAGGATTCTGCTGAACATCGTCACCGGGGCGAGCACCGAACAACTGGAAGCAGACGGTATTTTTGCCAACCATGACGAACGCTACGAGATCACCGATGAGTTTCTGCACATCTGGCGTTCCCTGATGCGCGGCGACGTGACCACGTTCGAGGGCAAGCACCTGCGGATCAAGAACGGCAGACAGCAGATTAAACCGGTGCAACAGCCGTATCCGCCGCTGTACTTCGGCGGGTCGTCGCCCGCTGCCCTGGAGGTCGCCGCGAAACACGTGGATGTTTACCTCTCATGGGGAGAACCGCCTGCGCTGGTGAAGGAAAAGATCGACGAAGTAAAGCGACTGGCGCAGGGGTATGGGCGCACTGTGCGCTTCGGGATTCGTCTCCATGTCATCGCCCGCGAAACAAACGCCGCCGCGTTCGCCGCCGCCGACGAACTAATCAAGCACGTTTCCGATGACACGATTGCGCTCGCACAGAAAGCCTACGCCCGCACCGAATCGGAGGGTCAGCGCCGGATGGCGTCGCTCCACAACGGTCGCCGCGACAACCTCGAAATTTACCCCAATCTCTGGGCGGGCGTCGGGCTGGTGCGTGGCGGCGCGGGGACAGCTCTGGTCGGATCGGGCGAATCCATCGCCCGACTCATGCGAGAGTATGTCGAACTCGGCATCGACACCTTTGTGTTGTCCGGGTATCCGTCTTTGGAGGAAGCCTACGCCTGTGCGGAGTGGGTGTTTCCGCA
>JACMMA010000343.1 GCA_014379275.1 Armatimonadota bacterium
GACAACCGGGGGGCGGCACGCGCGATGACGGAATATCTGGTCGGTCTGGGGCACCGCCGCGTCGCCCTGATCACCGACAACGACGCCGAGTCGGTCTATATTGAAAACCGGATCGTCGGATACCGGGAGGTAATGGACGAAAGGGGGTTGCCGCGGCAAGAGGTTTTGCTTTCCTTCGCCGAGGCTTTCGGCGGGGGCATCTACCCTGCGGTGCAAAATCTGGCGCGGTTGCCCGCCGCTTCCCGCCCGACGGCTTTGTTTTGTACCAGCGACTCGGCGGCGGCGGCGGCGATTTCGGCACTGACGGACTATGGCTTGCGCGTCCCCGAGGACGTTTCCGTGGCAGGTTTCAACGACGATGACGGTGCCAGAGATGTCCACCCGGCACTAACGACGATGCGCCAGCCGTACTCCTGGATCGGTGAGGAGGCGGTTTCTTTGCTGGTCGAGCAGGTGGGCGACATTTCCCGGCGGGGTCGTCAGGTGATGCTTCCTACCGAACTTATTGTTCGCGACTCGACGGGACCGGCTCCCGCCGAGAGATAACCCAATCGCAGTATTTGAGTGTATTCGCTACATTCGCAATTTAAGAGGAGGATATTCAATTACAGAACTGTTTCCAAAGCCACTCTCCGTGCGTGGCACTGTCCGGTGACCCGAGCGCGGTGCGAACCGTGTCGTTGCGTTCGTCATCATTCTAATCCTAACAAAGAGGTATCCAATGACTGTTTTCTCTCGCGTCATGACCATACGACTAATTGCAATTTTTGCAACACTGACTGTTGCCGCACTCATTACTGCCGGTTCCGCGATGGCGCAGACCGCTTCCCGTGACCCGTGGCTCCGCCCGTTCTCCGCCGACTCCATCTGGAATACGTCGCTCGGTAGCAACGCCACCTACGTCAACGCCAACCTCTTGGATGCCGGTATCGGCGGGGGGCAGGAAGTCGACTGGCTGATCCGCGTCAACCCCGGCGACCCGTGGCGGCAGACGTTCTTTCCGGGTTACGACACACAACGTCAACGCTCCAACGGAACCACGGAATCGTGGATCGGCTGGACCCAAATACCGGACTCCCTGATCATCCCGGACGTACAGGGTGAACCGGGTCAGTTCGGCTATGAGGCACCGAACGCCTGCTCGGCATTCCTGCAACCCGACGGTTACAGCCTGATCCAGTGGCAGCCGACCACGCGCCTCGCCTCGGATGGTCCCCTGTGGGGCTACCCGCAGCGCGATTTCGGTGAACCGAACGGCGGCAACCTGTTCGGACCGGGGCACCGGGGGACGCACTACGGCTCCGGTCTGTCGGCTATCGGCGGTAGTATTCGGGTGGGGGAATTGACCGCATCGAATCGCGACTCGATCCGCCATGCCGTTAAGCTACTAATGGGGATGGGGAAATACGGCTCCTATGTCACCACCGGTGACGGCAATCCCGGCTGGCGTTGGCCCGCGATCCAGGCGGATAGCTACGCCGACCCGAGTGACGGCTACGGGTACGGCTTGGACTTCGGCGGACAGTACTCCAACCCGAACATCGAAATGGGCACCCTACTCGCCATCGACAAAACGGCGGTGATCGACAACCTCGGTCTGACCTCCGAAAAAGCGAAAAAAATCGCCTGGGCACTCCAGAACTACGGCGGCTACATCGTGGATGACGCCGGACAGGATCAGTATTTGATCGCGGCGGAGGAGGCGGCACGAGGCGAGTTCGACATTTCTGCAGCGGACATCAACACGCTGTTCCGCAACCTGAAAGTGATCACCAACAACACGCCGACCAGTGTGGGTGGGGGCGGCACCCGGCGCGTCGCGACCGCACCCCGGTTCGCCTACGGCGGCGAGGCGGTCGGTGTATACACGCCGATAGCGAACCGCATCGAAGCCGAGAACTACGACGTCGGCGGACCGGGCAACGGCTATAACGACTCCGACCCCAGCAACAACGACGGCGAGTACCGCAGGGACGGCGTCGACATTTTGTTCTCGGGTGGCGAAAGTAGCTATGTGGTGGGCGGGGTCCAGCCGGGCGAGTGGGCGAAGTATTCCGTCAACGTGCCTTCCGCCGCGACCTACACGGCGACGTTCCGGTACTCGGGCTTCGGCGGCTCGGCGCACCTGGAGAACGCGAACGGCACGAACCTCGGTAGCATCACGTTCGATAACACGAACAGCTATGACACGTTTGCGAGCAAGGCGATCAGCGTCCCGCTCCCGGCGGGGGATCAGGTCCTCAAATTGGTGGCGGACAGTTCGGGTTACAACGTGAACTACATCGCGTTCACCACGGCGAGCGGCGGTCTGGTGAACCGCGCGACGGGGGGGACGGCGAGCGCGAGCAGCGACCCGATTGCGGGGGAAAAGGCGGCGCAAGCGTTCGACGGTAGCACGAACACGAAATGGCTCGGCAACGTGGAAACCGGCACGATCAAGGGGTGGCTACAGTATCAGTTCGGTGGCGGTGCCTCCTACGCGATCACACAGTACAAGATCACTTCCGCGAACGACGCCCCGGAACGCGACCCGAGGGACTGGCAACTGCAAGGCTCGAACAACGGGACAAGCGGCTGGACTAACATCGGTCCGGCGCAGAGCAACCAGACGTTCACGGCGCGGTTCCAGACGAAGACGTACAACGTCACGAACAGCACGGCGTACCGGTATTACCGGCTCAACGTCACGGCGACGAACGGTCCGTCGGGTCTGATGCAGTTGTCGGAGTTGCGACTACTCAGCCAGTAAGTACAGGGCGCGATGGGCGGTGTTACGCCGCCCGCCGCGCCACGGGAGCGGCGTGACGTAAGGCGACTTGCCATTCCCGTCGGTCACGCGTGGTCAAGCGCGTAAACCGCTCCGCTCCATGGAAAGAAGGTTTCCCCCGGTCCCCGGTTGAGGGTGTTATTTGCCTTCTTCGCCCCCGAAAGACCGGAGGACGACGCGCTGGCGATAGTCGCCAGCGCGTCGCTCCGCTCAGTCCGGGCTTTGGATCGCACACCCCTACGGGGTTTGCGCCCACTCGAATTGCTCCCAAGAGCCGATGTTATCCGCCCACAGGGCTTTCAAAATGCCCCGGTCGTTCAGGTCGCTGGCGACGTATTTGCCGGTAATCGGCGACTTCAGCGCGAACTTCTGGTTGCCCAAGTCTACCCACTGGAACGTTTCCCAAGAGCCGATGTTGTCCGCCCACGTCGCGCGCAGTGCCTTATCGGCGCGGTTGTTGTCCATCGAAACGTACTTGTTATTATCGAGGCAAAGTATGCCGACGTTGCCGTTCCCGGCGCCCACGATGCGGAACCGCTCCCATGAGCCGATGCCGGTCGCCCAGTTCGCCATCAGCAGTTGTGAGTCGCCCATATGACTGGATACAAACCGACCGTTGCCGTTCGCCTTGATGCCGATGTTGATTCCAAACGGGATAACGCTCGCACCGCCTTCGACCAGAGAAACGTCGTCGAACTTGACAACACTCCCACTGTTGGCGTAACCATCTGTGAACAAAGTGATGACGGCAAAGGGGTTCGTCGGCGTAAACGACACCGAAAGTTCTTGCCACGAGTTTGTCGTGCGCGTGGTTGCCCCGAACGCTTGTGATCCGTTCAGAACCTGGGTTCCATCGATCCCCATCCCGGCGACGGCGTTGCCCGTAACGTGTGCCCACACCTTCGCCGTATAGGCGCGACCAGGGACGAGATTATTGACGACACGGCGCACTCCCGGATAGGGAGTATTGGTAGTGGAGTCGAGCCGGAGATAACCGTTGCCGGAACGTGCCTGCGATGAATCGTTCGTTGGGAACTGCGCCCAAGTCGGACGGGACGCAGAGTCGACGGGAAAGACAACGTGCCACCCGTATTCCACGTCGTTCGCCGATTCAAATCCGGGGTTCTCCAAGCCCGTTTTGCGGAACGCTTTGTTACGCAGATCGAAATCGAGCGGTCCAAAAAGTGGGGCGAACGTGAAGTAGTCGTAATACTCCCAGTTGGATTCCCCCCCGGTCAAAGAAAACAGCATCCCCTGTGCGTAGCCGTAGCGTTTCATGGAAACATACCACTGCTGTTGCCAGCGTCGCCGCCATTCCTGCCCGTCGATCCCGGCGGGTGCCCAATAGGCGGGGACCCCGGCTTCGCTTACCGAAATCGGCTTGCGCGTCGTGCCGTATTCATTGAGCCACTCCCAGGGCCGTCCCATCCGCCCTTCGTCGATCTGTGCGCCGTAAACGTGTGTGCCGATAAAGTCGCAAACGGAGCCGATGTCGCCTTGAATCATCTGGCGCAACAGGTCGCTTTCCGGCGACATCGTCGGCGGCGACTCTATTTTGATGTTGCCGTCAATCGAACGCGCTTCCTCGAACGCGATGCGCGTCATGTCGATACACCACTGCGCGTTTTGTGGCTCCTTCTGCCCGCCGCCGTAGGACAGATCCGGCTCGTTGTCGACGATGTAGTAGAAGATTTTTCCCCGGTAGCGATTCATCACGTTGCGGCAGAAGTTTCGGAAGTTTGCTTTCCACTGATCGTAGTTCGCCCCGGCGTCGGTGTGTTCGCGCACGCCGAGGACACAGGCGATTTTGACGCCGCCGTCGAGATATTTTTGCACCACGGCGTCGCGTGGACCCCAAACGAACGTGTCGCCGACATAGCGACCGCCAACCTGATCCATGCCCATTCGCCCGGTTCCGAACCCGACGGCGTTCATTTTGATCACCGTGGCGTTGGCGTAATTCGGATCTGTATTGGTTCCGGTGGCGTTGTTGATGCCGACGTAATCCCGGTCGGTGAATTGCGCCTGCGCCGGGAGGGTCAGCGCGGTCGATAGGACGGCACCGATTGCCGTCAGCGTGGCGATTCGGCGAAGGGCAGACTGTCGTATTTCGCCGGTGGTAAATAAATTCCGCATGAGAATATCCTTTATATTGCTATCGTTGCAATGATAACAACAGTGTAAGTGCCGGGGTCCACGTCTTCGCGGGCGGCAGAATGTCAGCGATCCGTCGGGGGTTCCTTTCGGTTGGTGGATTTTCGCGGCAACAGATGCGAAAACAAGCGTATCTGTTTGTGGCGTCCTTCGCCCGCGAGCAAATGATGTAGTAATCGAGCCGCCTCGGTGCCCATTTCTTCCAGCGGCGGACGCAAACTGGTCAGACCGTGCAGTCGGGATTGCGGGCTGTCGTCGAAACCGATCAGTCCGTAATCCGCCCCCGGCTTTTGTTGCGTCCCGGCATCCAGGGCGCGGCGTATCTCGCTCGCTTCCCAATCATTGAGGGCGATGATCCCGGTCCCGGTCGGTATCCGCCCGTCGTGTGTGCGAAGCCATTCCCGAACAAAACGGTACATGGTTCGGTCGCGCTCGGAGTGATTGGAAATATACGGCGGAAGTGTTTCCCGGTTTTTATCGGGTACGATGGTGAGCGTTTCGGGAGGCAAGCCCGCCTGTCGCACGGCGGCTTGCGCTCCGGTGATGCGAGCCTGTATCCAGTCGGCGACAAACGGGGCGAAATAATGCAACGAGTCGTAACCACGTTGCAATAGATGATCGGCGGCAACATAGCCCGCGAACGTCTGGTCGTAGAACACATTCGCAATCGGCCGTTGCATTTCGTGCCACGAGAGACATATAAGAGGGACGCTTTGTCCGGCGAGCAATTGTGCATGATACACGGCGTTGTCAACCCCTTCAGCTTCATGCAAGGCGACAATCGCTATCGCGTCCATTCCTTCCCGCAACGCATCTGATACGGATAAGTCGAGTGCCTGGGTTGGCTCCGTCGTTGAGTCCCACGCATAAAAGCATGACTCCATCCCACCGAGTGCCGCGAAAACGCGCTCCAGCGAGGCAATCACCGTGTCAATCCACAGGGTTGCCGGAGGATCGGCGGAAACCGACTGCGGCGTTGCGGGCAATGCCGCGATAATACCGAGACGCGCCGCAACGGGCTGCCGCTTGGGAAGGGCGGGCGGCGTGTAAAGAACCGGCGCAGTTGCGGAGGGTAACGGCGCGTCCCCCCCGACGAATGTTCCGCGTCCCTCTTGTGCGAACAAGGTGCCGTCCGCGACCAGATTGGCGATGGCGCGATCTACCGTTCCGCGAGCGACGCCGTATTCGCGGGCGAGAACCTGGCGACCGGGCAACATGGTACCCGCACTCCACGCATGCGTGCGAATCTTTTCCCGCATTTCGGACTCGATGCGCCAATAGGCGGATTTCGGGCGAGGTGCGGTAGGGGTGTCTTCTAACAGGACCGTGCTACGTCGCATTTCAGGTGTCCAACTATGTCAAATAGATGACATGGTTGGATTGTATGACGTAAACATTTGGTTGTCAAGTCCACGATATGGTCCCCGTGGGTTCCCGACAGGTCGGTATCGAGAAATTTCTCGATACCGCCTTCGGAAAACATATAGGAAATGGACGCCCTGTAGGGTTTATAAAGCGATAGTAACCACCATGACAAAAGCCGCCCGGTTTCGTGAAAGCGGGCGGCTTTTGTTGGCACATATTGAATGTCGCCGGACAGGCGGTCCGCGCAAAGCACGAATGAGACCGTTTCTGCAACGGTTGCCTTTTCGGGCTACTCTCCTATGGAAAGAGGGGGTCCCGTGCTTTGCCGAACACAGTTCCGGCGACAGTTCTTTATCGTTGATCGACGGCACGGTGCTAAAGAATCGCGACCTGTTTTTTGGTGTGCTTTCACTACTGCGTGCGGAACAAGGACACGTACACCGGTTCGCCGTCGCGCTTGACGTACTGCCCGGCGAACCCGGACGCCGTCAGGGTTTCCAGCGCGGTCGCGGTTTTGCCGTGTCGCGCTACCGCTTTGCGCTTCGCTCCCGACAGACCGGCGGACGACGCACTGACGATGGTCGCCAGCGTGTCGCTCCGCTCGGCGCGGGCTTCGCGTAGCGCGTCGCGCAGTTCGGACAGGCTACCGATTCCCGCGAACGGTTCACCGTCGCCGTAGAGCGACCGCTTTTCTGCCCGTTCGACGCCGTGCGCTGCGATCCCGTAGGCGAACGCTGCGAGCGGCATCCAGATGTCGCGGAAGTACGCGGCATTGGGCGCAATCTCGACCCCGGCGAGCCGGTCGCCGACGAAGAACAACGCGCCGGTCTGCCTGTCCAGACACTCGAAGCGCGAACGGAACTGAGTGAGTGTCGCCCGTTGTTTGGTCAGGATCTGTTCGAGATGACCGCGTTTCGGCAGTCCGAACGACACGTTCAGTTCCTCAATCGCGCCCCAGAGTTGGTTGTAACCATTCTGCCCGATCTGCCCGAGCGCTGTGGCACGTAGCCCGAGCGGTAACACGAAGAACCACTGGTCGCGCCCTTCGAGCAAGCCGCCCTGCGCCGCCTGGACGCACCGGGCGTCCTTGAACCGCACGGTCTTCCCCGGCTCGATCAGTGCCGAGCCACACAGCGCGTGGTTCTGCGCCCCGTGTTGGACGAACCCCATGTGGAGCGGCACGATGGCGAGACCGTCCGCATCCGCGGGGCAAGACAGTTCCACGTCGCCGTACGTGTGGACCCGCTCCAGCCGGACACCGGCACCCGGCGCGACAAAGCCCGCGTGCTCCGCGCCGAAGACCGGAACCACGGTCATCGCGCCGGACGTTTGCGGCAACCCGATCCGCCACGGGGCGACGGTGTTCGCATCCATCGCGCCGTGGAGGGCGGCACAAAGCCGCGCCCACGCCGCGCCGAGTGTGTTTTCTTTGTTTAACGTGCCATCCATGGTGTCATCTCCTTGAGCCGTGTCAGTAGCGTGCTCTGCATCCAGCCCGTCATTCCTTCCGCGCCCTGCGGCGTGTAGAGCCATGCAAGGCGGAGCAGGTCGGGCAGTCCGCTTTCGTGCCAGAAGCGCAGTTCGGGCAGTTTCGGTGCCGGGCGGCGCATCGCCATGTCGTCTGCGCCGGTGAACAGCGGCAGGCAAAGCAAAACCGGGGTGTCGATCCCGATCCCCGGCAAACTCGCCGCAACCCGGGCCAGGTCCCCGGCGTTTCGGTTCTCGTAACCGTCCGACAGCACGATGACCAGATCCGGCTTCGTTTCCAGCGCGTCCAGAAGCGCGGCGGAAAGATCCGTCTCGCCGCCCAGTGTCGGTAGGGAACCGATGATCTCGGTCTCATCAGTCGTGCCGAATACCGCGACCGGTTCCGCCGACACGCGGCAGAGTAACCGCCACAACGTCACTGCCGACGCCGCGAGGCAGTATTCGCGCTCGCCGTACCCTTGCATGGAGGTCGACGTGTCGAACACCAGCGCGACTTTGAATCCGGGCGCGAAGCGCGGCGAGGCTTGCGCAAGTGCGGACAGCCCGTCGGCGAAACGTTGCGAAAGGTTCGGGGTCGGGGTCTGCCGGTACAGCGCGGTAAGTGCGCCGGTCACGGTCCCCCGGTCCGCCGCCGTGACGGTCGCCGGTCGCTCGAAGCGCGCCGCGAACGTTTCCCGCAACGTATCGCTTACGGCGTGATAGTCCGTGGCATCGCCTTCAGAACCGGCTGCCAGCCCGGCGACGAGCGGTTTCGCCGCGACCGGGTTGTGCGCATAGCGGAGCAGTTTCCCGCGCAGGTACTCCCACTGGCTTGTGTCGAAATCGTCCGCACCCGCGATGCGCACGCACGCCCGCAGAACGTCGCGTCCTAAAGCGTGTTCCAGGACGTCGACGACCGCCGGGCGGCGGCACGACCAGAGCGACGCGCGTGCCGGATGATTGAGTAGGAACCGGCACACGAGCCGGGAAACGCGTTTCCGATTGACGCGCTCCCGGCGCAGGGCGAGGAACACCTGTAGCGCGAGGTCGGCGGGAAGCAGACAGAGCGCGGCGGCGATGGCACCCTCGATCTCCGCCGACGCTTCCGTACCGGTCCCGGAAACCGCCGCGTCGTGGGCGAGCGTGACGAACACGATGCGCGCCCGCGCGTGGTCGGCGATGTCGGGGAGGACCGCGAGCAGCGCGTAGCGGAGCGGGTCCGCGCCGAAAATCTCTTCGTGCCAGCCCCGGTCATCGAATTGTGCTGTGGTCGCGCCCGCCGCAAGGTGGAATGGTGCGGTAGCGGAGCGGAGATGTAGGATAAATGCGCGTAAGGTGTTGGGCGTAATAGCGGTAAGCGTGGTCTCCATTTCAATGGTGATCCTTTCGCTTGCTGTATCGCCGGAGTTTTCTGTTTTGTTAAAAGGGTGTGTACAGATGCCGGGGTTCGGACGGTGAACCGTTCCGGTGGGAGCCTTCGGCTGTAGACCCTGCGGGTTACCGGAGGCGACACGCCATCTGCGCTTGCCAAACGACACCTGCAAGCCCCGACGCGAAGCGTCTACAGCCAAAGGCTCGCACCGGAACGGTTCACCGTCTGTTATCCTCGGAAATTTGCCGTTTACCTCGATTGTCGACGCGCCAATGCAGACAGCCATGCGCCCGCGTGCGAGATCCAATCTTCGTCGGTGAAAGAGGACGGGGCGTCGTTCACCTGTGTCGGCGGTACGTCGAACTTGAATTGCGCCCCGGTAGCGAAGCCGTTCCCGATGGCGCCCTTGATATTGAGCCAGCACCCCGCCGACCGCGCCCCGATGCCGTGTATCAGCGAGACGGGCATTGCGACGCCCGGTTCTATTTCGGTATCGAACAGCACCGACCCTTTGAGCGAATCGCGGGTAATGCCCGCGTTCAGGCCTGCGATCCACTGCACATTGCCGGTAAAAACGTTTCGAAACGCGTCGTCATCGAACGACCTTTCGAACTCCCAGGCAAGTGCGGCGGCGAGTCCGTATGCGGCGTTCATCCCGTGCCATAGACCCGCAAACCAGA
Organism: Armatimonadota bacterium; assembly: GCA_014379275.1. Taxonomy (GTDB): domain Bacteria; phylum Armatimonadota; class Armatimonadia; order Armatimonadales; family Armatimonadaceae; genus JACMIU01. The sequence goes on from JACMMA010000343.1 coordinate 9,806, forward strand.
CCAATCCTTCGCCCTCGTACCAGCCCTGCGGCAACAGGTAGAACGGGTTGCGGGAGCACGCGGGCAGGAAATAGCCGTACGCGAAGTCGCGGACGCACTCGCGCCAGCGCGGCGCGTCCGGGTGATCGGGGTGCCGTTCGCTCAGATACAAGAGCGGCACGACCCAGTGCGGGAAGTGTCCGCCCGTGTCCGCCCCAGCGATCTTGCCTTCGAGGTTGTGACACCAGGCTTGTTCGATCAGGTCACCAGTCGCGAACGTTCGAAAATGCCCGTACAACCCGTCGTATTTCGCGGCGTCGGACGACGGCACCTGCCGCGCCATTACCTGTTCCGCGAGCGCGACAGCTTCGTCCAGAAAGTCGGGTTCGCCCGCCTGCACCAGCTCGGTCGCCGCCCACAGATGCTGCAACAGATCGCGGGTCATCCATTCGTCGGGAACCACGTAGTCGTCCGCCGCGCCGTGGAACTGCCGGTGAAAACCGTGTGCCCCGCACGGCTTCGCCCGCTCTCGCATAAACGCCATCGCCCGCACGGCGCGGTCTTTGTACTCGGATTTCTTGCCCGCGTGTGCGCCCGACAGGAGCCGCGCCGCCCGCGCCCAGCAGACGGCGGCTTTTGTCGTGTCGCTGCCCAAAACGACATCGTCATATTTCCACGACTGGTGCACAATCCCACCCGATTGGTCCGGCAGTTTTCCCGCCAAATCCTGCAGAATCGCCAGGTAGTCGCAACCGTTCAAAACTTGCTTCTCGACGCGGGCGCGTTCCTCCGGCGTGATCGCGGAAGCGGCGTGCTGTAACACGTCCAGGAATCCAACGATGTATGCGGCGTGACTGCTCGCCTCCATCCATTCCATGCCCGCATCGAACCATCCGACGCCGCCTCGCGCGAAGATTTGGCGGCGTTCGGCTTGGTTCAGCCCGACGTGTTGCCAGGTTTTCCGCCAGAGCCAGTTGTCAGATACGAAGAATGACTTCTCGAACGGGAGGGTATCGGTAATCATTCGGTTTTCGATTTCGAAGACATACCTTCCGGATTCGTTCATGGCAGGTTGTAAGTCCGCGATCCACCAATGACTTTCCCAAATTGCGCCCCAATAGGTTACGGAGCAATCGATCGGCGATTCGTCCGACAGCAACCGATGCACGGGAATTTTCTCCCCAGTTCTGGGCAGCATTGAAGCGTTCCCGCGTAGGATCAGCCGTACCGGATCGCCCGCATCGTAGCCGATTTGGGAATATAAAACACCCATCGGGGATTTTCTAGTTTGGTTTCCGCTCGTGTTGCTCATTGGGTTGCCTTTCGTTAGCAAATTGTTATGACCATGCGCGGAGCAAGGGATACGATCTAATACCCGCCCTTCCCGATTTCCCCGGACGGTGCCGCACTATTGCCCGGTGCGCCGTCGCCCGCCGCGACGCGCTTCTTGTATTCTTCGAGCACCGCTTTCGTCGCCGTCGCGCCGATCCGGGAGCAACCCAGGTCGCGGCACAGGATCATCGCGTCCAGGTCGCGCACGCCGCCGGACGCTTTGACGCCGACTTTCTCCGACGTGTTCGCCCGCATCAGGCGCAGGTTCGCTTCAGTCGCGCCCTGATACGAGTATCTGCCGTCCGCACCTTTCACGAAGCCGAACCCGGTGCTGGTTTTCACCCAGTCCGCACCGACCCGCTCGCAGATCTCGCAGAGTCTGATCTTATCCGCGTCCGCCGTCACATAGTCGGTCTCGAAAATCACCTTCACTTTCGCGCCGTGCTTATGGGCTTCGTCGGTGACTGCTCTGATGTCCGCCTCGACATACGCGAAGTCGCCGCTGAGCACTTTTCCGATGTTGACGACCATGTCTACTTCCGTCGCGCCCTGTTCGCACGCGATCTGTGTTTCGTACCGCTTGACTTCGGTGACATTGGAACCGTGCGGGAATCCGACCACGACGCATGTCTTGACGCCGGTCCCCGCGAGCATCTCGGCGCACAGCGTGACGGCGTATGGCTTGATGCAGACCGACGCCACTTTGTATTCGATGGCGGTCTGGATGCCGTCCCGCAATTCCTGGTCGGTCATGGTTGGGGCGAGCAGGGAATGATCGATCATCCCGGCGATTTCGTCGTACGTGTATTTCATAACAGATTATCCTTTCGGGTAGCAGGAAGGTGCCACCCGCGTTTATTCATCGTTCGCGGAGCGTTCCGACGGCGGGGCGTACCTGGGACGGATTTGTGATCGGCCCGAGGCGGTTTCGGAACTCGTAGGCGTCGCCCCGGTACAGGGTGCGCTCCCACCAGAGCGGAACACCGCCCCCGATAAAGCCGACCGCATTCACCTGCAATGCCGCGTCGCCGGGCGCGGCTTGCAGGACCTCCGCCTCGGCGTTACCCAGAGAGACAGCGCGGATAATTTCGTCCGCGCCCGCGACATGAAGGCGATAGCGCTCTGTGAGCAGGCTGTAGAGCGATTCGCCGACGTCGCTTCTTTGCAGACCGGGACAGTATCGCTCGCGCAAGTAGCGAAACTCCAGAATGACCGGCATCCCATCGGCGAGGCGTAGCCGCTCGATGTAAACGACGGTTTCGCCCGCGTCGAGTTGGAGTGCTTCGCGGACCGGTTCTTCTAAATCGCTCGTGAACACCGCGTGGAAAGCATGAACTTCGGTCGTGGGAACCATACCCGCCGCCGTCGCCTTCCCGGTGAACGACACCAAAGAGCGCAGGTCGTAATCCAAAACCCCGGAGCGGACGAACGTACCGACGCCTTTACGGAACTCTAACAGCCCCTCGGAAACCAGACCGGCGAGCGCCTTATTGGCGGTCGCCCGGCTGATGCCGAACCGCTCGCCGATCTGCCGCTCGGTCAGGAACTGCTGCCCCGGCGCGAACGACCCGTCCCGGATCGCCGAGCGCAACCGGTCGGATGCTTGAAAGTAGATCGGGTCTCGGACAATCTGATCTGGCATAGTGGCTAAGCCACAGTATCGCTTTTGCCGCCGACTGTCAACCGCACCCGCACTCAGGGGGGGCGCCAGGTCCTGCCGAAGCGGACAGGACGTTGGACTTTCAGGAAGACGCGCTTCTGGGAGGTGGAAAGGTTCTGCTACTGAATGTGCTCGACGAGTTTGCAGATGTGCAAACGAATTCACTCGCGGGTGGCTGGCTGTAGTCGTGGGCATGCAACGGCACGAGTTGTCGTCGATACTTTGACGGTTTTGTTTGGAGATCGGGGCAAGCCCACTTTCCTTCGGAGTGACAATGGCGGTGCGTTCATTGCAGACCGAGTTAAGGCTCTGCTAACGACTATAGGTTCAACACCGTTCTTTATCGAACCAGGGAAGCCTTGGCAAAATGGCTTTGTGGAGAGTTTCCATGGTCGGTTGCGGGACGAATTGATGGATCGAGAAGCATTTGCCTCGCTTCCCGAAGCGCGGGTTCGATTGGAGGCGCATCGGCGTTAGTATAATGAGGAGCGACCTCATTCGGCATTAAACTATCGTTCCCCTGCCGACTTCCGTGCCATTTGGGAGCGACAGCAAAAAGAGAAGAGCGAGAGTGACCCATCCCCCAAAATCTGGTCCACCGTGAAGGTTTCAAACGGGTGTTTACATAACGATGTGAATGCCCGCCAGGAAAGGACCAGAAGATGCCTAAAAAGACGTTTACAGAGGAACAGATTTGCAGGTATGCAAATGTGATTGTTTCTGCGCTTCGCCAGGTCGAAGGCGGGGCCACCGTTGCCGATGTTTGTCGAAAAGTTGGCGTGACCGAGCAGACATTTTACCGATGGAAAAAGAAGTACGCAGGAGTTGGGATCGCCGAGTTACGCCGCTTGAAGCAACTGGAAGAGGAAAATCGCAAACTCAAGCAACTCGCAGCAGATCTTAGTCTAGATAAGCACATGCTTCAGGAAGCAATCACAAAAAAGCTTTGAAGCCGATCCAGAAACGTGAATCGGTCAAGTTCTTCCGGATCGGCTTCAAGGTCAGTGAAAGACGCGCGTGCAAACTGGCGGGCATATGCCGCTCCACTACACGCTACCAGAGCCAAGCTAAAGACCAGGCGGGGCTACGGATTCGGATTCGTGACCTGGCTGGCTCACGTGTTCGGTATGGCTACCGCCGGTTGCACGTTCTGCTTCAAAGGGAAGGCTGGAAGGTCAACCATAAGCGCGTCTACCGGATTTATCGCCTGGATGGGTTGTCGTTATGCCTCAAGACTAAGAAGAAAAGAGCTTCGAGTCCTCGTGTTCCCTGCCCTGCAGCTACATGCCCTAATGACCGGTGGAGCATGGATTTCGTAGCAGATCGGCTTGCGAATGGCAGGGCTTACCGAACACTCACGTTAGTCGATAACGTTAGTAAAGTTAGCCCCGCTATCGAGGTAGATTTTGCACTGTCTGGTAAGCGGGTCACGATAGCGCAACAATTCGTCTGTAAAATCTCGAATCCTGTTCGATTACTATGCTTCTAATTTTTCCATTGTTAAGTAGACTTTTCCCGTCTCCCACCCGTCACTGATCTCCATCAAAACTGCCGAGGCGAGTCGTAGGCAGGACGATTCCGATACAAACGAGCCGACCACTCGAAACCGACGGCGTAACTCCTTGTTTACTCTCTTCAAACCATCGGTCGTCCGCAGCACTCGGCGTTGCGTTTCAGGCAAAGAAAGCACTGCCAATCCTTCTGCGATCGCTGATTCCATCCATAACGACAATTTAGGAGCAGTCTTCTCATACTCTTTGACTGCCATCTTGAGTAATCCTTGCGCCGTTACGAGATCAGAGGCAGTAGATATCGAGCGAATCTTGGATGCGACCTCCCGCTTCATCTCTTCTTTAGGCACATAAGACTGAGCATTCTGCTGGAGATGAAACTGACAACGTTGCCAAGCAACACCCCCGAAAACGGCTCGCCGTGCCGCTCGTATTCCCGAGTGGTCATCGCTCGTTATCAAGCGAACACCACGTAGACCACGAGCAACAAGGCTCTCAAAAAATGAACGCCAATGTAGTTCACTTTCGCTTGCCGAGACAGAAACCCCTAAAAGGGAACGCTTTCCCTCCTCATTGACTCCGCTCGCAATCAGTACGGCGGCATCTCTGACCAATCCATCCTGCCTAATTTTGACCCAGATGGCATCGCATTGAAGGTAAGGGATTCCCCCTAGAGGACGATTCCGCCATCTTTTCAATACTTCGTCCAGTTCCGCACTAGCACGGCTAACTGTCATGGAGGAAATGCTTGTCCCACAAAGTGATTCTAGCACTGCGGAAACACGACGAGTGGATACTCCCTGAACGTACATTTCAGCAAGGGCTACTTTGAGTGCTTTTTCTGAGAGCAGAGCCGCATCCAAACTCTGGGGATGGAATGGTTCTTCGCTCCCTCGCACCTGGGGAACGGATAGATTCAGTTTTCCCAAACGGGTGGAAAGGGATCGTACCTTGTATCCATTTGATTGCCCGTTGCGTTCCTCGGTACGCTCGTAGGGTGCGGCACCAATGTGCTTTTCCCACTCGTGTTTCATCGCGGCGTTGAGCAACACGGTCAACACCTGGGCAAGAGGGTTGTCACTTGTCCCCGTTAATAGTGGCAACAAGGCGACCAATGCGTTATCCTCGGGCTGGTGAGTCATTTCTCTTGATTTCTTTCTTTTTGGCGATTGAAAGATTCGAGAAATGGCTCGCTATACCTGCTTGCCAAATTTTACAGACACAATGTTACACTACTACATGAAAAGGCGGAAAACATCAGTGTAGCACCTCAGCATCCCTTCTATCTACCGCAAGGGATTATAGGTAAGGTTAGTTAAAAATGACTCAATCATTACGTTGAGGGGCAGCCCAATACCAGTACCCGAAAGCGATTGACGTAAGTCAGTCTGCCCATCTCATCGCGACACTATTAGACTGGCCTGCACTACGAAACAGGGACATCGTCCCGGTA
>JACMMA010000344.1 GCA_014379275.1 Armatimonadota bacterium
CGAAACCGGTAACAACGACTGTTCGCGGGAAAACAGCAAGGGCTAACACAACTCGCGTGAAGCCTTACGTAGTCACAGCACCGCAGGTCCTACGATGCAACGTGAGGTTGCCCCCGTCCGGGCAGGACAAAAAAGAAACGAGGCAGGGACAACAAACGCCACCGTCGAACCGTACAACAAAGCAGGACTAGTTTTTATTCTTCATAACCGTATGGCACAATATTTTCCGGGGACACTCCCCAAAGTCGCGCACCTACTTCGGCCTGCGCAGGGCGGCATGCGCGAGTTGGTACGAACGCTTCTCCTCGCATCACCACCGCGAACACCCCCGTTACTCTTTGCCCCGGAAGAAACCCTGGCTGCACTCGCAGACTCCATCCCGGACTCCTCCCACCGGCAGATTCTGCGGGTAGAAAGTTCTGCACCCTATCACCAGATCGCCGCCGGGCAAAACGCCGGACGGTTCGCGAGGAACAGCGGGGCGGAGTTGCTTCATGGTCATGGACTTCGCTACGCCCCGCTTTTTGCGGCGGCGGCAGTCTCGGGGGGATTGCCGCTCATCGTTTCGCTTCATAATCTCGTCCCGCGCGATCTGACCGGACTGCAAAAGACGGCGGCACGCACCGCGCTATCGCGGGCCAGTGCGGTCATAGCCGTTTCTCATGCAGTCGCAGATAGCGCGGCGGGAATCGTCGCGGAGCGCGAACGGATCGTCACCATCCCGAACGGCATAGACATCTCGCGGTTCTCCCTCGTTGCCGCCGAGCAGCAAGACCGGCGCCGTATCCAGCGCGAATCGCTCCTCGTCGCCCCGCAGGACTCGCTCGTTGTTTGCCTGTCCCGGTTATCGCCGGAAAAAGATGTCACTAATCTGCTGGAAGCGTTCGCCCTTCTCACGCGCCATTCCCCCCGTTTGCGCCTTTGTATCGCGGGCGAAGGGCGCCTACGTAAATCGCTCGAATGGCATATCAACCTGCTCGGGCTAACGGAGAAAGCGACCCTGCTCGGGGTTTTCCCCCGCGAAAAGATCAGCGATCTACTATTCGCCGCCGATATTTTCGCTCTGTCATCACGCGAAGAAGGTTTATCGCTCGCGATTCTGGAAGCGATGGCGTCCGGATTGCCGGTCGTCGCGACCAATGTCGGTGGGATACCGGAAGCGGTACAGACCGGCGTAACCGGGATTCTCGCACCGCCCCAAGACCCGGGTGCCTTCGCCGACGCACTACGAACCCTACTATCCGACCCCGCGAAAAGTGAAAGGATGGGCAGTGCGGGCAGATCCCGTGTCTCCGAACTATTCACCGACTCGGCGATGATCGCTTCGACATTTCGTCTTTATAATCGGATAGTGCACACGCGATGAAACGAATCGTGCTCGCGGTGATCTGTCTGATGCTCGCGCTCGGCACCGCCGTGTTACGCCCGCGTTTTTCCCCGATACCGCGACCGTTGCCGACATCGCCGGGTGGATCGGTACTTATTGCTGTGGAAGGTTTGGGCGTAAGCGAAGGAAGCGCAACGTTCGCGGGAATGAAGTTTTCCAGTTATGGTTTGATGCCGACGCGGAACGGGACACCAGACGACAGTGATTTCAACGCCGGGCTACGTATGATTCTCGCCGGGTCACGCCCTCCCGCACCGGATGCACCAACGCTGATCGATTTCACCCGGCAACAAAGGGCGCCCTTTCACCTCCATACATTGACGGGGGCAAACGCGGTTCAAGACGCGGCGAACTTGGTTGCTAAACTGACCATGCCGAACGGTCTACCTCAGAACACCTCCCTATTCGTCGTCGGAGTCACCCCTTCAACCGCCGCACTCGGACGCCGCGAGCGGGTTGCCCCGGTATATTTCTGGATGCGGGAAACAGCGATTCCGCAGCCGAGTTTGCTGACATCGCCTTCCACGCGGCGGCGCCCGGGGCTTGTAGCGGCAACCGATATCGCCTCGACAGTATCCGCTTCGCTAGATCTGCCCGCGGAAGCACGACGCATCGGGGACGGACGCCCGATGGAAACCTTCCCGACTCTTTCTCACTCACGAACGCCGTTTGCGACGGCATCCGACCCACTGGCAGGTATTCTGCAGCGACAGGCGACTACCTGGGGACTACAGGCGCGGGAACAAAAACTTTTACCCGCGGTTCCCTGGATTCTTGCGGTGTTGTTCGTTGTCTCGAAATGGGGTAGATACGCACCGCTTCAAACAGCGGCACGGGCAGCGATTTTATCCACCCCACTTGCCCTTATCGCCGGTGCTCCGTTCGTGACGACCGCCGTTCCGACGCTGACATCCTCCGGTTCGTTCGTTTACCTTCTTGCCGCGATATTGATCCTGGCACTGGCGACTCTCGCAGGCCGCGACAAACAGTGGGGGGATCGGCTGCCGCGCCTCCTCGCGTTTTTGACTGCTCTGGTGGTAACGGTGGATACCTGCGGGGGCGGCTATCTGCTCTCACGGACACCGCTTTCCTACTCCGTGCTGGAGGCGGCTCGGTTCTACGGCATCGGGAACGAGGTGTCTGGTTTGTTTCTTGGCGCGGCAATTGTTGCGGTGGGCGCGAATCAGGGAGTAGCGGTTACGCTTTGCTGGGGCTTGACAGCGGCAGTGATTCTTGGCGCACCCGCGTTAGGGGCAGACGCCGGCGGTTTTATCGCCGCGTTAGTAGGGTTCACGACTCTCTCGCTCGCCAACCGACGCGGTGCGAATTCATCTACGACAAGGAACAAGGGTAGTTTCGTGTATGCCGGGATCGCGGTCGCGGTTGCCATCTTCGCCTTCGCACTCTGGGACGGGTCCCGTCCCGCATCTTCCCGCACACACATCGGCGAGGCAGTAACGAGGGCACGGGAAACGGGTTTTGGAAGCATCGCAACGATGGCGAGACGGAAGGTTCTGGTGAACACGCGCCTTCTGACTACATCACCGTGGGCAATCTTGTTGTATGTGCAGGTCGCGACGATTGTATGGCGGTATCAGCGCGAAAGCCGGGGAGGGAAAGCAAAACTTGCCCCCCCCGCGCCTGTGACACACCTTGCGCTTTTCGCAACGATGCTTACGTTATTCGCCCTGAATGACTCGGGTGTCGTCGCCGGAGCGACCTGCGGTTGTTGGCTATTAAGTTCACAAGAATACGACGGGTTGGATGCCGCGAGCACCAAATAGGTGGACTAAAAACGGTACCCGGCCATGAGTTGAAAACCGCCGACGAACTGATCATCGTATTTGTACGGGTAGTGGTATTTCAGCTCAGCGAAGACCTGCTTAGTTAGATTCAGGCCCACCGTGCCATAAAAGCCGAAAATGTATTTATCCTGGTTCGAGGTGAATCCCGCCAGGTCCATCTTGACATTGTACAGACCGATGCCGCCACCGTAGAAGTAGTTCTGCTTGCCGTCCGTCCAGTTTTGCCCGATGGTGATGGGAATGATCCGCAGATCGCCCTCGTTGATATAGCCGACGCTAAAAACTGAGTACGACGAGTTCAGTTCCACCAGGTTCTGAATCGTGTATTCCGCCTCGATCGAAAACAGAACATCGCTCGAGGCGCGACGCGCCGTGTCCTCGGACGGGTTATACGCACCGACTTTCAGTGCGAACGGTTTGGTTACCGCCGTGGGAATTGTTTGTGCCTGAGCGGTAGTGGTCCCGAACAGAACGCCGATTGAGAGCGACGCAGCGACGGTCATCATGCCGAACGCCCGATTGGTGCCGCGAAAAGTGGTCAACGCCATCCTCCTACTGTTAACCGCCCACATAAATATAGGAACCGTGGGACGGAATTCCTGCCCGATTATAAGGACCAACACCGCTCGCTGTCAAGCGCAATCGTTATTTCAGCAAAAAAGCGGGTCACAACTCCTTAGAGGAGCGCGACCCGCCGAAAGTTGCGTATGGATGCGCAAAAAAATCACTTCGCGCCGTGCTTACGTTTAGCACCTCGTCCGCGTAAACGGCGGACCCCGGTCCCGAGTAAACCGACCGAGCCCCCGATGGCGAGCGAGACGGCGGCGGGCGGCGCGGGAACCGGCTGAAGAACCTGGAGACGGAGGTCGTCGATCGCAAGCCCGTCGTCCGACAACGAGGCGTTGAAATCGCTGAACCGCAAAAACAGAGTTTGATTCGGGTTCAGCGTCGCGGAAAAACCGCCCGTCACTGCCGAAGTGGAAAAAGGGTCGGTCCTCGCGGCGGTGATGGCGGCGGCGACCGACGGTCCATTATAATCGAGCGCATCAACATCCGTGTATGTGCCCGTGGTTAACGAGGTGGCGTTCGTCGAGTAGGCAAAGTCGAGCCTGTCGGATCGGTTGGGACCTCCGATGCGCCATGTTTCACCGCGGTAGGAGAGAAGGAACTGATTTATCGCCACGCCGCTGTTGTTCACAAACGAGACCCCGAAAGTCGCCTGGAGTGAGCCAGATTGTATGATCCCTAAAGCCCGGTCTGAGTCACCGGTCCCGCCAAAGCTATAGGTATCACCGGTGCCAGTGGAACCGTTGTTGACGTTATAGGCTTCGTTATTCGTGGAGGTCGAGCTTCCTTCTTCATTGATGACGAAACCGGCGGGCAATTGTGTATTGTTAGTACCTGTCGATGCGAGGGAATTGAAATCCTGGGTGTAGATGAACGTGGGAGAAGTGATGGATATTTGCGCCTGAGCAACAGGCGCAACCGTTGCCAGCGAGAGAACAGACAGAGCGATGACACGTGGACGCATGAAAAAATCGATTCCTTTCACTCACGACGCGGGGAAAACAAACAGGTCTCGCCGTGAATCGCACAAACGTTTCGAGTTTTGTGCATAAACGCTTGGTCGCGTTCGCAAACATACCGACCGAGCGTTTATATTATACTCATATTCATGCAACAAAGCATAGTATTTTTATTAAAGGAAAATTAAATTTCGGAACGTTTGTGCGCAGGTAGGATTTTTCGTCGTATCGGACCGCCGTTGCACCGAATGTAGAAGTGGTCCTGTTTGGCGACTCACGTTGATTGCGTACCAATCCCTAGCCGCTGGGTCGCTTGTTGAAACGGGCGACAGATCCCACCCTTCATAAAGCGAAGGTCAGTAGTGAGAGGACGGAGGAGTCGAGGCATGAGTCGCCCACTTCCACCGACATGGTCTGTCGGGGCCATGGGATCGGACATGAAAATGAAGTGGCGTTAATCCGGAGAGTCGCGTTCCAACGATCCTGCTACCGGGCGACGTCAGCACCGCAGTGGGCACAGTGTTGTAGTAACTTACCCTACTGTTTCGCGACGCCGACCGGGACCGGGATGCGGTTTAGCAGGTCGGCGACTACGGCGGTATCACCGATGCCCCGAGCACGTGTTTCCGGTGTCAGCACGATTCGGTGCGCCAGGACGTAGGGGGCGAGACTCTTTACATCGTCGGGGAGCACGAAGTCACGCCCGAGTGTTGCAGCATACGCTTGCGCAGCATGTAGCAACGAAAGCGAACCACGCGGCGACGAACCGACTTCCACCTGATGATGTTCACGGGTCGCCGTTACGATAGAAACGATGTACTCCTGCACTGATTTGTGGACATGCACAGACCGAACCGCATCTTGGAGGACCAGGAGTTCCTCGGTAGATAGCACCGCCCGGATCATGGCAAGGGGGTGCGCCTTGACCTGGAGGGACAAGATACGCACTTCATCTTCCATCGCCGGGTAACCGATACCCAGACGCATCAGAAAGCGGTCTAGTTGCGCCTCAGGCAGGGCATATGTCCCGGAGTGTTCGATGTTATTCTGCGTTGCGATCACGAAGAAGGGGCGTGGCAAAGGGTGCGTCACGCCATCGGAAGTGACCTGTACTTCCTCCATGCATTCCAGCAACGCGGCCTGCGTCTTCGGCGTCGCGCGGTTGATTTCATCGGCGAGCACTACGTTCGCGAAGACAGGCCCGGGACGAAACTCAAAATCCTGGGTTTTCTGATTAAATATCGAGGTTCCCGTAATATCGGCGGGAAGTAGATCGGGGGTAAACTGGATCCGCTTGAATGCCGAACCGAGAGACAGCGCGAGAGTTTTAGCGAGCGTTGTTTTCCCGACACCGGGAATGTCTTCTATCAGCAGATGACCGTTGCATAGCAATGCGACGATCGCGAGTTCCACCACGTCGCGCTTGCCGATGACCACGGTTTCTACCCGCTCGACCACCTGCCGAATCTGCGCTGCTACCTCGATACTGCTTGCCATATATCCGCCCTGTTTCTACAAATTGACGCATGAGTGTAGCACGTCTCGCTCGCCCGCGTCAATGCGGTACGCGAACGACAGCGGGGGCGGAACGCCTTCTGCGTTCCGCCCCCGCTTTCTTTTCTGCCTAGGCTTACCTACGGGGCCACAGTCAATTCGCTCTTGACTTTGAACGATTCGCCAGAACCCTTGACGGCGGCCATGGCACTCTGCATCGCCATCTTCTTCATCGCTTCCGACTTGACGGTGCCCCGAAGAATGACGGTGTCAGCCTCACCACTCGTATCTACGTCGATGGTGGATGCATCCACTTTGGACTTGATCAAAGCGTCTTTAACGAGCGGGGTCATTTTAGCGATCTGGGCAATGTCTTCTGTTTCTTTGCCCACACCCTTGACCGCACCGCCGACCGCTTCACCGGTGTACTTTGCGCCGTCCTTGACGGCTTCTCCGGTGGCTTCGACGGCCTGACCAGTCGCTACCGCGGCGTCTTTCGCCCCGTCAGCAACCGCCTCACCAGTGTTTTCCACGGCACGCCCTGCGGCGGCAGTGTTGTTTGCCGTATCTTGGGCGGCACCCTCGACCGTGCTGCTCGCCGCGTCCTTCGTTTGTTCGCTACAACCTGTGAGCGTCAAACCAGTCAGCGCGAACACGCTGATGGCGACGGCAAAGAATGTATTATTTCGCTTCATTATCGCCTTGTCCTTTATCGATTCTAGATTAGATAGCACGCTTGTTGCCGGTCACGAGGCGCATGATGCCGATCACCACGATCGCACCGACCGTCGCCATGAGGATACCCGGGAGCGAGAAGCTACCCGATGCCGCACCCGCACCGAACAGGAGGTTGCCAAGAAATCCGCCGACAAACGCACCGACGACGCCAAGCACCATGGTCATCAGCCAACCACCCGGTTCGTTGGAAGAACCCGGCATAATGGCTTTGGCCAGCGCACCCGCAATCAACCCGACGATCAGAAAGATTATGAAACTCATTAGTGTGTTGCTCCGTTTAGCTGATTTCCGACCCTGCGCTATTCGTTTCTGACGTCTCTTTCGTGTGGTCGGTTCTAACACCATGTATTTACCGCAGGTAGCAAGGGATTAAACGTCCGGTTCCAACTTTTTTTCGCTCGCCCACGACGAAAGGCATTCGGCGCGAAGGGCGGTGAACCTATTTTGCTCGATCGCAACGCGGATGTTCGCCATCAATCGTGAGTAAAACGCGAGATTATGGTAAGTAGCTAAGCGCGCCCCGAGTATCTCCCCCGCCTGATGCAGGTGACGCAGATACGCCGCGCTATGCCTCTGGCAAACCTTGCACGGACACTCGGGATCGATCGGGCCTTGTTCGTCCTTCCACCGGGCATTTTTGAGGTGAGCACGCCCTTGCGACGTATATAAAGTGCCGTTGCGCGCGACGCGCGTCGGAATAACGCAATCGAACATGTCGATGCCGCGTAGCACGGCGTTCAGGATGTCGGTCGGGGTGCCGACGCCCATCAGGTAGCGCGGCTTGTCGGTCGGCAGATGCGGCATCGTCTGGTCTAATGCGCGGAGCATCTCCTCCGGCGGCTCCCCCACCGACACACCGCCGACGGCGATCCCCGCGAGCGGGCGCGAGGCAATGAACTGCGCCGACTCGCGCCGCAGATGCTCGTAATTGCTCCCCTGTACGATTCCGAAAAGCACCGAACCCGACGCGTCGCCACCGAGCGCGTCATGCGCCTCGATACAACGGTCCAACCAGCGGTGCGTTCGCTCCACCGAAAGCCGTACATACTCCTCGGTCGCGGGGAACGGCGGGCATTCGTCGAACGCCATGATGATATCCGCGCCGAGTTCGTGCTCGATCTTCATCACCGCCTCGGGCGTGAAGTCGTGGCTGGAACCGTCGAGTGTGGAGCGGAACCGCACCCCGGATTCGGTGATCTTGCGCAGGTCTTTGAGAGAGAAGACCTGGTAGCCGCCCGAGTCGGTCAGCATCGCCCCATTCCAACCGACAAATTTATGCAACCCGCCGAACCGTTCGATCCGCTCCGAGCCGGGGCGCAGGTACAGGTGGTACGTGTTCCCGAGGCACAGACGATATCCGAGTTCCGCGACTTCCTCCCAGGTCATCGCTTTCACGGTGCCCTGCGTCCCGACCGGCATAAAGACGGGAGTTTCCACGGTGGCATGTTTCAGACGCAGGGTCCCGCGACGGGCGGCGCAATCGGTGGCGGTCTGGTGAAGCGTGAATATCGGTTCGGGCGGGTTTTGCATGACCGCCGATTATAGCATGTTCGTTCGCACCGCACCGCCCACGGTATACTGCTGCGTATGGCAACCGCGAAAACCAGACGTAGCAAACGCTCCTTTTCCGGCTTGAGTGCGCAGGAAGCATTCGAACTTATCGGGCGTACCCGTTTGAGCGATTGGGTGATTGATGCCCCGCCCCGCGACCCGACCCCGACGCTTTTAGAGAACTTACGCCGATTGAGATCGTTCGTGCTAACAAACTCCGAAGCCGGGAAGGAAATGCTGATTGACGCTCTTCTTGCCGAGATCGTTCCCCTCTACGCGAACATTCGCGTCTGGAAAGGCGAACCACTCGAAACAGACACGCTCACCGGTGCCGCCGATTACTTGATGGCGGCATTCCGCGATTATCTCACGCCTCCGGTGTTATGCGCTGTGGAAGCGAAGCGCGACGACTTCGAGGCGGGCGAGATCCAGTGCATCGCCGAGATGTATGCCTGCCGCCAAGTCAACGCGGCGGCAGGAATCAAAGTTGACATTCACGGCATAGTCAGCAACGGGCAGGGTTGGGTCTTCTACAAATGGGACGCTGCCGACACCATTTTCGCCCGCACTGGTTTGCTCTCCTTGGATGGCATGCCCCGTCTTCTGGGTGTTATTGACCACCTGTGCGCCGCTTGCGACGCGCAGGTGGTTGCCGCCTCCGCCAGTCCTTAGTTGAC
>JACMMA010000345.1 GCA_014379275.1 Armatimonadota bacterium
TCTGTGGGGGCAGATCGACACGATCCTGTGTCTCGGGATGGTCGGCGCGACCCTCGCCCTGATGAACCGCCGCCCGGTCGCGCTGGGGATGTGGCTCGGCTTCGCGCTGTCGGTCAAACTACAGGCGGTGATCATCGTTCCGGCGCTCTTCCTCTATGCCGTACGGACACTGCGCCCGCGACAACTGCTCGCCGCGATCGGCGTCACCCTCGCGGTGGTCGGCGCGCTTGCCGCGCCGTATATCGCCGCGGGAACCGGCGCCCGGTGGTTGGGAACGTATACAACGTCGGTAGGGCGCTACCCGAACCGCACGGTCAGCGCGGCGAATATCTGGATGGTTGTCAATCTCGCCGAAGCGAAAGCGACCGGGAAGCCGTTCCCCGCCGTCAACCGTGACACCGGACGTGTCCTGCGCGGCGTCCCCGTGACCGAGCGGGCGCTGAGTCTCTGTTTGTTCGGGGTGTGCATGGTAGCGATTCTCGCCCTGCTATGGCGTCGCCCGGTGGTGACCGCGTTGCCGCTCGCCGCCGCCGCGAGCGTCTGGGCGTTTTACCTGCTCTGTACCCAGATGCACGAGCGGTACGGCGTCCCCGCCGCCGCGCTACTCACCCTTTCCGTCGGGGGGGTACTCGTGTCACGGTCGCCCGGCGGCAAGACACGCCCGGCGGCGATGGTTGCCCCGCTGGCCGTCTGGGGCGCGGTCGCCCTTTCCTCCGCGTGGAATCAGTTCCTGGTGCTGAGCTACGACTACCACAACGTCCTGCGTCTGCCGTTCCCTTCCTATCTGGGGGCGTGGGACCTGTCCATGTGGGGACTCCCTTTCGTGAACATAATGCTTCTGGCATTTCTGCTGTGGCAACTGCGCCCTGCCCCGTCCCCGCCGTCCGGGGCTTAGAAGGCGAGAGCGGCACGGGTCGGGGAATTTCATCCCTTCGCTTCCACCGGAGGAATGAAATTCCCCGACACCGGGACGTGTAACGCCGCACGTCCTACTTCGCGTAGGACCATCTCTCTTCCATAAACAGGGCGAGCGTATCAGGTCGCTTCCCCCGCTTTTTTATATACTATCCCTGTCAGCCGGAATTACCGATACCGCCGGAAACAACGTTTTCGCGACACACGGAAGGAAGCAAGCAGCGATGGATACAACAACTATTTTGAACAGCCCCGCGATGAGCGGTTGCGGAGCGCAGTGTGTGGATATGATGACCGCGGGACTGATCGCCCTGGCCACTATCGCGGTCATGGTCATCGCCGCGCTCTACGCTTTTGCAGGGATTTGCAAGCGAATCCGCTAAGTATAAGGAATAGGGAATAGGAAGGAGGGTAGCAGCCGCTCCCTTTGCCGGTTCCCCAAAGGAAAACATTATGAGCGAAATGATTGGAACGGCGCAGACACTGCCGGAGCTTTTTCAGAACACCGTGGCGAAGTTCGGAGCGAAGGCCGCTCTGCGCCACCGGATCGGCAAGGAATGGCACGAGATTTCGTTCCGCGAACTGGCACAGCGCGTGGAGGCGATGGCATCCGGTCTGGCGTCGTTCGGCGTCAAGAAAGGTGACCGCGTCGCGCTACTGTCCGAGAACCGCCCGGAATGGACCGTGGTGGACCTCGCGATCCTGCACCTCGGCGGCGTCGTCGTGCCGATCTACCCGACGTTGCCGTCGCCGCAAGTCGCCTATATCGTGCGCAACAGCGAGGCGAATATCATCGTGGTCGAGAACGCGAAACAACTCGCGAAAGTCGTCGATGCGCGGGCGGAATTGCCCGAGTTGCGGAGCGTGGTCGTCATTGATACCGAGAAAATTCCCGAAGGAAGTGACGCGGTATCGCTGGAGTCGGTGATCGCCCGTGGGACGGAAACGCCGCTGGGGGCA